>JAPKDL010000155.1 GCA_028822585.1 Alphaproteobacteria bacterium
GTGTAAACCCACCGTCGGGTGATTTGACGCCAGAAATTAAACGGTACTTGGCTAGGGTGCTGGATAAAGATGCCGTTTTGGGAAAAGGAAGCTCGACGGTAATGAGCGCTCTGCACCGCTTGGCGCAAACCTTTGTGAAAAGCCTGCAGGGAAAAGACCACGTTCTGGGATCCCCCAGATTCAAGCAGGTGAGCCATTTGTTTTGACATTCTTAAAGAACGGAATAACTGGCTGAGCGGGTATGCTATTTCGTGGGTTCTGGTGATATTCGTTTTGCCCGTGGTTTGAGAAAATAGATCGTGGGGCAGCAATTAAGTTCAGGAAATTTCTGCGCGATTAAGGGTTCGAAATGGCCCAGTTTTTAGTATATTTCCGCATGGTTTCCGGCAAAGATAAGGGGCGTGCCCTTGAAAATAAAATCCAGGTAAACCCACTAGAATTGGGCTCCGTGAAAATTGTGTCAATCACGTACAAACAGTACGAAAATATAAAGGTCTTCAAGAAGGGCAACGTGAGAACCCTGAAAAAAACGGACAACTTCTGTTGTTCTAACAATATATCCGTGGGAACGAAAAACAGGAAAGCGTCAACTAATAATTATTTTCAATCAGTTAACGCTTATCCTGTGTAGATATTTAGGAATCCCGGTCAATCCGCAACATAAACCACCATACGAACAACCAAACCGTTGTCACAGCGCGTTTGAGCAGCTAGCTTTTCCAGAACGTCCTGCTACTTGGGAAATGTTGGTTTAGACATGGCATTAGGTATGATGAAAAAAATTGATACTGGGACCATTCAACTTCTGTGTGAGGTGCGAGACCGCGTGGCGGTGATTACATTGAACCGTCCGGAAGCCCGTAACGCGCTGTCCGACGATCTCACACCAGCCTTGCGCCGCATGATAAAGGAGCGCGGCGAAGATCCCGACGTCGGTGCGCTGCTGATCACGGGTGCGGGAACCGCCTTTTGCGCTGGTGGTGATATCAAGGGCATGGGCAAGAGTAGCCGCAAAACCCAAATGTCCGACGACGAGCGCATCGCCGATTTAAAGATACGCCAACGGACGTTAACGGGCGCCCTCTTCAATTTACGTAAGCCGACGATTGCCGCTCTTCCTGGTCCCGCAGCCGGAGCAGGGTTGGCGATCGCCATGGCCTGTGATATCCGGATTGCCGCCGAGTCAGCTTTCGTCAGCGCCGGTTATGCCAGGGTCGGCATGAGCGGGGATTACGGGATAGCCTGGCTCATGACTCACCTTGTCGGCACTGCACGGGCACGGGAATTGATGTACACCGCCGATAAGGTGGATGCGGAACGCTGCGAGCAAATAGGACTGTTCAACCGCGTCGTTCCTGATGCCGTCCTGCGAGACGAAGCTTTCAAGCTGGCATCGTCAATCGCCGCTGGTCCCAGCATCGCGCTTCGGAATATGAAGGATAATTTGAACGATGCTCTGTCCAACGACTACATGACATCACTCGACGGCGAAGCGCCAAGACTCGTAGAGACGTCCCGTACTAATGATCATCAAGAAGCTGTTCGCGCCTTTATCGAAAAGCGCGATCCCGTCTTCACAGGTACCTAACGCAACCACGAGAGGCTCTCTTAGCAATGACCGTTCACATTCGACCACTTCATCCGATGTTTTGCGGCGAAGTCGAGGGCGTCGATATGAAACACCCGCTCAACCCCGACGAGGTTGCGGCCATCGAGGCCGGGATGGATGAATATGGCGTTCTGATTTTTCACAACCAGGACATTACAGATGAGCAGCAAAAGGCATTCAGCCGTAATTTCGGCCCCTTGGAGCGCCCAGGCGCCGTCAGTAATATCACCAAGGAGGACGAACGCCGCCTCGACCCGCTGATGGCCGATGTCTCCAATCTGGATCGGCATCACAAGCCCTTCCGTGCCGATGACCGTAAACGCATGTTTGGTCTCGGAAATCGACTCTGGCATTCTGACAGCTCTTTTCGTGCCGTGCCCGCGAAATATTCGCTCTTGTCAGGACGTATTGTAACCTCGGAAGGCGGCAATACCCAATTCGCCGATATGCGCGCCGCCTACAACGCGCTTGATGAAAAGGCCAAAGCCGAAGTCGAAGATCTCGTCTGCGAGCACTCGCTCCTCTATTCGCGCAGCAAGCTTGGTTTTGAAGGATTAAGCGCTGAGGAACTGGCCAACTTCAAATCGGTCTGGCAGCGCCTAGTCCGAACCCATCCTGTGACGGGACGTAAGTCTCTGTATCTATCGGCCCACGCCGGGACTATTGTCGGATGGCAGGTGCCGGAAGCGCGTATCTTCCTGCACGATCTCACCGAAGATGCGACCCGGTCGGAATTCGTATACAGCCACAAATGGTGCCAATATGATTTGGTTGTCTGGGACAATCGTCAGGTGATGCACCGTGTCCGTCGCTTTAATGATGTCGAGGAAGTCCGAGACATGCGGCGCACTACAGTTGCCGGTGAAGAAATGACGGTGGAACAGGCCGCTTAAGGAAAAGTCATGACATCGATCAAAATATACGGTGTCCCGTTCTCCTAGCCGGCACGTTCCGTAATCTGGCTTCTTCTCTTAAAAGAGCAGCCTTTCCAACTCGTTCCCACGAACCCAGGCTCGAAGGGAGAAAACGACAGTCGTCACCCGTCATATCTTGCAAAAGATCCGTCCGGTACAATTCCTTGCCTTGAAGAATGTGATGCAGGTTACACGCTTGGCGAAGGGCACGCGATCATGGCTTATCTCAGCCAAAAATAGGGATGGAACGATATGTATCCCGACGACTTGCGGGCACGAGGGAAAGTCGATTGGTCTTTGAATTTTCATCACCGAAACATAAGAGACGCCTCGGGAATGGTGGCTCCAAAAATTCGAAAGGACCTTGATGTCTCGGAATTGGTTCAAGAAAGCGCCAAGCGCAAATTTACTCTGGGGCTTAAAACGCTAGATGAATTCCAACTTGCAAGGGGGCGCTTTATCGCAGCGGATCATCTCACCATTGCGGACCTATCGGCTTATGGCGAGATAGGTCAACTTCAGCCTCAGTTTACCAACCTTTTCGATTTTGAGTCTTTCCCCAACGTACAAAGGTGGTTGGCTGACATGGAGAATGTCCGCTTTCACGACGAAGCGCATGTTGTCTTGTCGGAGCTTGGTGATATTTCGCAGGAAGCGCCGTCAATGGATACGATCCGTTTGGCAAACATCAATTCGATCAGCGTCCTTGCCAACACTGTTAAGATGTTTTCGAAGGCGTTGTCAGAGTAAAATATGTATAGCATAGAAAACTATATTACGCTGAACTCAGCCTGCAATTTGACGCCATTCGGCAAGGGCGGCCGATCGGTTGGGATTGAAGTTTAGCGGCTGTGCAGATAACGTTTTGGGTTGAATTGGTTGTGGACACATTATTGGATCGAGGCGAATTTTTGTTGTGACTTCGCGCTCCTGAATTGCGTCATCTCGCGCTCTCGTCGCCGGAATGGCTGGTGTGACTTTTCAGCCCGATTGTTGAGCCAGCGACGCGTTTCCTGTCGTTCGGCATTTCCGATGATTTGCTTCGCCGCCGAAAAAGACCGAAGTAAGTACGTCACGGTCACTTCTGGGCGACGGTATTATTTCACCGCTTTACGTAAAACTTCCAGGTAGCCATACAATTCCGCCGTTTGGTTACAAGCGATTCCAGAACCTCGCCTTCTCGATCAACCGCCCGCCATTGGTCTGCACGAAAACCTCGTCCAAACGCCATCGCCAGAGCAAAAATGACAGGCCTTGAACCCGGTGTTTTCTAATCTTCGTTGCAAACATCTGTCACTGCGTTGGCACCGCCGGTCAATACCCAGCCGTCAAGCCACGCATCTCCAGTTCGGTGCAACAGGACCGAATGTTTCTGATCCAGTGAATTAAATTAGCGCGATACCACGCTTCGATTCGACTAGTCCTTCGCTCCCCTGCTAGCGCACCCCTCGTATTGTGTGGTCGAACAATGCTTGACCATTGGGCCGTCCCTCCTCAGAGAGCCTGTTCCAGCCATGATTTCGCAGCCGTTGTGGATGGAAAATCGCGTCATACTGACAAATTTAACGCTGTGGAGCCTAAAAGAATGTTGTGCAGAAAGTTTTCAGATTCACTTGACATTTTTTTTTAACCGGAGCTAGGGTTTGAAGGCTTGTAAATCCGCCTTTAAATGATAAGGGGCAATTTTATAGTCGTAGCTTACCGTTGGCTTAAATTTAGCCGGGGGGTAGAGAGTTAAATTAATACAGGGAGGTAATAACAAATGAAGAAAAAAACATTGTATAAAGTTGGCCTGGCCCTTGGGCTTGTGGGTGGCTTGATGCTTGCGGCTGGAGGCCCGGCCGACGCAAAGAAAGTACGCTGGAAAATGCAAAGCGCATTCGGTAGCACACTGCCGCATTTGGGCACATCCGGCGCGCGATTTGTAAAAAACATTAAGGCGTTATCCGGTGGCGAATTGAACATTAAGTTCTTTGAACCCGGCGCGCTGGTCCCCACTCTGGAATGTTTCGACGCTGTTTCCAAAGGATCGTTGCAATCCTGCTGGACAACTCCAGGATATCACACGTCAAAATACCCGGCCCTATCATTCTTCACGACGGTTCCGTTTGGGCCGCAAATCGGTGAATTTATGGCTTGGAAGTGGTTTGGCGGTGGCAACGATCTCAGGCAGGAGATTTACGACAAGCATAATCTGATCGCCTTCGACAGCTTCGCGATTGGCGCGGAAACCTCCGGCTGGTTCAAGACCGAAATCAACTCGCTTGATCAAATCAAGGGGTTGAAGATGCGGTTCTTCGGGTTGGGTGCCAAAGTCATGGAAAAAATGGGCGTGCAAACCCAATTGCTGCCAGGCGCGGACATCTATCCGGCGTTGGAACGCGGCGTTATCGACGCGACCGAATTCTCCATGCCGACCATTGATACCAAGCTTGGGTTCCACCAGATCGCGAAATACAACTATTTCCCGGGCTGGCACCAACAAGTGTCCGTCAGCGAATTGCTGATGAACAAGGGTGAATGGAACAAGCTGTCTGAACAGCATCAGACGATGATCAAAATTGGACTGGGCGAAAGTGTCATGCACACTTTTGCGGAGACCGAAGCAAAAAACTTCGGTGCCATGGGCGTGATGCAGAAGAAGCACGGCGTGAAGGTTCGCCGCTGGCCTGATGCCACCTTGAAGAAGTTCGAATCCGCTTGGATTGAAGTCGTGAAGGAAGAATCCGCCAAGGATAAGATCTTCAAGCGCGTCGCGGATTCATTCTACGGCTTCCGTAAAAAATACAAAGTCTGGGGCGATGCTCAATCTTTGAAAGGAACCTATCAGTAATAGGTTTTTTTTAAGTATGCTATTTGTCACTCAAGGCCATAAAGGCCCTGTAGTGGGACTGGAGCCCGTTGAAAGCGGGCTCCAGTTTTCCAGTTGCTAAGACTAGATGCTGCCGTTGATAGCGCCTAACCGTGTTCGGGATAATTATATCCCTGCTGGTTTCTATAACTTTGAACGAAGCCTCAGTCTGGAGTTTGGAAGTATATGGAACTCATTGATATTATAATAGATTTTTTGCCGCTCTTTATGTTCATGAGCTTGGCGATACTGTTATTCACCGGGTACCCGGTCGCTTTTATTCTCGGCGGATTAGCCCTTTTGTATGGGTTAATCGGTTTCACGCTCGACATGTTCACGATCATCGAGTTTTTTAACTTCCTGCCCCGAATTTGGGGTCAGGCGGCGGAAAACCTCGTCCTTGTCGCGGTGCCGACGTTTGTGTTCATGGGCGTCATGATGGAGCGAAGCGGCGTGGCCAACGACATGTTATATGTCTGCCAGGTCCTGTTGAAACGCGTCCCCGGCGGCCTTGCGGTCGCCGTGGCGATCATGGGCACCATCCTCGCCGCAATGACCGGTATCATTGGCGCTTCGGTGACCATGATGACCGCGCTGGCGCTGCCGACCATGTTGAAGCAAGGTTACAAACACGAACTGGCCACCGGCGTCATTTGCGCATCGGGGACATTGGGCATTTTGATCCCGCCCAGCATCATGCTGATCATCATGGCAGATTTATTGTCGGTGTCCGTCGGCGACGTTTTTCTCGCAGCCCTTGGTCCCGGCCTGTTTCTGTCCGTTCTTTATGTAGGCTATATCATTATCGCGTGTTCAATCGACAAGAAAATGGCACCGCCTTTGCCGGAAGATATGTTGAATGTCCCGCGCAGTGAAATGCCGTCTTTGCTATTGCGGAGTTTTTTCCCGCCGGTCTGCCTGATCGCACTCATCAAGGG
>JAPKDL010000156.1 GCA_028822585.1 Alphaproteobacteria bacterium
GTCCTTCGTTGGCTTTCCGTCCACAACCTTGCCCGGACCCGATTGCGCTGCTTCAACCGGTGCCGCACCAATGATATTGACCCGACCTCCCGACATGATGATTTGCTGGCCCACCTCGCTTCGGTGTTCGTCAACGCCCATTCGGCTTGGAAGTGCCCGGCAGCAGCGCTGCGCCTTGGGCCCCGCACATCATGACACGCTGGGGTAGGGGGGCGAGCCGGATCATTGTCCAGACATCCGACGCGTCCAATTACATATGGATGGGTCGGCCATCGACAGCCAGCGCTGCTTCCTTGACCGCTTCGTTGAAGGTGGGGTGCGCGTGGCAAATGCGCGCGACGTCTTCCGCCGATCCGCCGAATTCCATGATCGTCACGATTTCATGGATCAAACTGCCGGCGTCCGGGCCAATGATATGAGCCCCTAGCACAGCGTCGCTTGTAGCATCCGCCAGGATTTTAACGAATCCGTCGGTCTCCCCACTGGCGCGCGCGCGGCTGTTGGCAGTGAAAGGGAATTTGCCGGATTTGTAGTCGATTCCCGCCTCTTTCAACTGTTCCTCGGTCTTGCCAACGCTGGCGACTTCCGGCCAAGTGTAGACAACGCTGGGGATGGCGTCGTAATTGATGTGTCCGGACTGCCCGGCGATGATTTCGGCGCAGACCACGCCTTCGTCTTCGGCCTTGTGCGCCAGCATCGGGCCGGGCACGCAGTCGCCAATGGCGTAAACGCCGGGAACGGTTGTCTGGAAACTGGCGTCGATTCGGATGACGCCGCGCTCATCGGTCGCAACGCCAATAGTGTCCAACCCCAACCCATCCGTGTAGGGGCGCCGACCGACCGATACCAGAACGGCGTCGCATTTTACTTGTTCGCTCTCGCCGCCCTTCGCGGGTTCTATGGTCAAGGTAACGCCGGCGCGGGTTTTTCTGGCGGCGGTGACTTTGGTTCCCAATTTGAATTTTATGCCTTGTTTTTTGAGGATGCGTTGAAAGTTTTTCGACACCTCGCTATCCATGCCCGGCGTTATGCGGTCCAGGAATTCGATACAAGTGATGTCCGCGCCCAATCGTCCCCAAATTGACGCCATTTCCAACCCGATATAACCGCCGCCGATGACGACCAAATGCTTTGGAACCTTTTTAAACGCCAACGCGCCGGTCGAGGTAACGATTTGTTCTTCGTCGATGTCGATTCCGGGTATCGGCGTACTTTCCGACCCGGTGGCGATCAGGATATTTTTTGTCGCCAGTTTTGTGGATTTCCCGTTTGCGCCGCTAACGACGACCGTTGTCGCATTCTCAATAGCGCCCGTTCCCACGAAATGGTCAATTTTGTTTTTCTTTAATAAAAACGCAATTCCGCCGGTCAAATCGGACACCACCTTGTCCTTGCGTGCCATCATCGTGGCCAAATCCAGTTTGACTGACCCCAGCTTAACGCCGTGCTCTTCTAATCCGTGCTGCGCTTCGGCGTAGAGTTCCGAGCTGCGCAACAGTGCCTTTGACGGGATGCACCCAACGTTGAGACACGTGCCGCCCAGGGCGTCGCGCTTTTCCACGCAGGCCACGTTCATGCAAAGTTGGGCGGCGCGAATGGCCGCGACATAGCCGCCCGGCCCGCCGCCGATGACGACCAGATCATAGGACGAATCAGTCATGGGGTGTCTTTCTTGTTAGGGTCTTAAACGTCAAACGTCGATTAACAGGCGCTGTGGATCTTCCAGGCATTCCTTCATGCGCACCAGGAACGTCACGGCTTCGCGGCCATCGACGATCCGGTGATCATACGACATCGCCAGATACATCATGTTGCAGATTTTGATTTTGTCGCCCACGACCATGGGCCGTTTCTGGATTTTGTGCATACCCAGAATGCCCGATTGCGGCGGGTTCAAGATTGGCGTCGACAGCAGCGATCCATACACTCCACCATTGGAAATGGTGAAAGTACCGCCGGTCATCTCTGCAATGGTCAGCTTGCCTTCACGGGCGCGGCTGCCAAAGTCTGAAATCGTTCGTTCGATTTCGGCAAAGCTGATTTTGTCGGCGTCGCGCAGTACGGGCACGACCAGGCCTTGCGGCGTGCCGACGGCTATGCCGATATCATAATAATTCTTATAGATAAGCTGATCGCCGTAAATTTCCGCGTTCACCGCTGGAATTTCCTTGAGCGCATTGATCGCGGCCTTGATGAAGAACGACAGGAAGCCCAGCCGAACGCCGTGTTTCTTTTCGAATTTGTCGCGATAGTCGATCCGCAACTGCATCAACGCGCCCATGTCCACTTCGTTGAAGGTGGTCAGCATGGCGGCGTTGTTCTGCGCCTGTTTCAGGCGTTCGGCGATGCGTTGGCGCAACCGAGACATCCGCACGACTTCTTCGCCGCGAGAGTCTGCCGCGCGTTCCGGTAAACTGCTTGCCGGAACAATGCTTGCGATGGGGGTTGGAGTGGCAATCGCTTTGGCAGGCGCGATTGGTTTTGGCGTTGGGGTGGCGGCCTGTTGCTCCAGATAGGCCAGAACGTCACCCTTGGTCAGTTGTCCCTTCGCGCCCGTGGCGGGAATAGGGCTGGGGTCGAGTTTGTTGTCATCGACCAGTTTGCGCACTGCCGGAGACAGCGTGGCGTTTGAAGCGGTTGCTGTTGGCGTCGGTTCGGGCGTTGCTTCGGATTTGGGCGCAGGTGTGGCGGCTGCAGGGGCGGATGCCGCCATGCCTGCTGCGCCTGCTGCTATTGCGCCCAGAACAGCGCCGACCTCGACATTGGTCCCATCGGTGACGAGAATTTCGGTCAATACACCGGCTGAGGGCGCGGGCACTTCGACCGTCACCTTGTCGGTTTCCAGCTCCACCAGCGGCTCATCCGCCACGACGGTGTCGCCCACCTGCTTGTACCATTGGGCGACCGTCGCCTCGGTTACGGATTCGCCCAGGATAGGAACGGTGATTTCCGTTGACATAATGTTTCGTGACTCCAATGTGTTGCGTTATTTTTTTGCGCGCGAACGTTTTTTGCCCGGCGTTGATTTAGGGGCTGGCTTTGTTACGGGCGGCAAGGTCAAAGATTCATCCACCAGCGCTGCCTGCTCGCGAAGATGGCGGCTCATAAGGCCTGTGGCGGGCGCTGCGGCTTCCGTGCGTCCGACATAACGTGGCCGTTGATGCTCCATGTCCAGTTCCCGCATAATTGCTTCTATTTTTCGGTCGACGAAGGTCCAGGCGCCCATATTTTCCGGTTCTTCCTGGCACCACACGATTTCGGCCTTCTTGAAGCGCGCCATTTCTTCCCGCAACGATTTACGCGGGAACGGGTATAATTGTTCAAGGCGCATGATGTATATATCCTTGATTTCGCGTTTTTCGCGTTCCTCGTACAAATCGAAATATACTTTGCCGGTGCACATGACGATCCGTCGGATGTTGTCGTCCGCGTCCAGGTCGTTGGTTATTTGGGCGTCGTCCCATAACACGCGATGGAACGTGGTGCCGATGGCGAATTCGTCCAGCCGCGAGACGCAGCGTTTGTGCCGCAATAGGGATTTCGGCGTCATGATGATCAGCGGCTTGCGAAAGTCACGGTGCACTTGTCGGCGCAATACATGAAAATAATTCGCGGGCGAGGTGATGTTGCAGACCTGCATGTTGTCTTCGCCGCAAAGCTGTAAATAACGTTCCAACCGGGCGGATGAATGTTCCGGGCCCTGGCCTTCGTACCCATGGGGCAACAACATTACGAGGCCGTTCATGCGCAGCCATTTGGTTTCACCCGATGAGATGAACTGATCTATGATGACCTGGGCGCCGTTGGCGAAGTCACCGAACTGGGCTTCCCAGATGACGAGCGCATGGGGTTCGGCGGAGCTGTACCCGTATTCAAATCCAAGGACGCCGAATTCCGACAACGGACTGTCGATGACTTCAAAGGGCGCCTGGCCAAAGCGGATATGGTTCACGGGGATGTAGGTTTCCTCGGTGTCTTGATCGATCAGCACCGCATGGCGTTGGCTGAACGTGCCGCGTCGGCAATCTTCGCCCGAGAGCCGAACTTGTGTGGATTCCACCAAAAGCGTTCCCAGGGCCAGCGCCTCGCCGGTCGCCCAATCGATGCCCTCGCCGGTTTCGAACATTTTCCGTTTGGTGTCCAATTGGCGCACGATTTTGCGATTGATGTTCATATTTTGGGGGACGTTGGAGATGGCGTGACCAACTTCCTGCAGGACATTGGTAGCCACCGCCGTTTCGCCGCGCCGGGCCTCGCCACTGGCCGCTTGGAGTCCTTCCCAACGGCCTTCAAGCCAGTTCGCTTTGTTGGGTTTATAGGCGGCGGACGCTTCGAATTCCTCATCTAGCCGCGCGACGAAATCCGAAACGATTCTGTCGCCTTCGCCGGGCTCCAGCACGCCGTCGGCTTCCAGTTTGTCGGCGTAGAGTTGGCGCGTCGTTAATTGTTGGCAAATTTTCTTGTACATGCGCGGCTGGGTGAACATCGGTTCGTCAGATTCGTTGTGTCCATGCCGGCGGTAGCACCACAAATCGATCACGACGTCTTTTTTGAATTTCTGCCGGTATTCGGTGGCGATGCGCGCGACGTGAACGCAGGCTTCTGGATCGTCGCCATTCACATGGAAAATCGGCGCGGCGACCATTTTGGCGACATCGGAACAATAGGGTGACGAGCGCGAGTAAGACGGGCTGGTCGTAAACCCGATCTGGTTGTTGACGATGAAATGGATGGTGCCGCCGGTTTGATAGCCACGTAGTTGCGACAGATCAAAAGTTTCCGGCACAACGCCCTGGCCCGGGAACGCCGCATCGCCGTGCAATAGGATCGCTGCGACTTTCTCGCGGTTGACGTCGCCACGCTGACGCTGTTTCGCCCGCACTTTCCCCAGCACCACCGTGTTGACCGCTTCCAAATGGCTTGGGTTTGGTGCCAGTGACAGATGGATGCTTTTATTGTCGAATTCCCGATAAGAAGATGTGCCCAAATGGTATTTGACATCACCGGATCCGGCGATCCCTTCGGGGCTTGATGCGTTTCCGGCGAATTCTGAGAATATGGCCCGGTAGGGCTTGTCTAGAATGTTGACGAGTATATTCAGCCGTCCGCGATGCGGCATGCCGATCAGGACTTCATCGACACCCAATTGCGCGCCGCGTTTGAGAATTTGCTCCATGGCGGGGATGACGGATTCGCCGCCATCCAACCCAAAGCGTTTCGATCCGGTGTGTTTACGGTCGAGGTATTTTTCGAAACATTCTGCTTCGGTCAAGCGCTGCAGGATCGCCCGTTTGCCGGTGTCGGTAAACGACGTGGCGTTGCGAATCGATTCGATGCGTTCTTGTATCCAGGCTTTTTCATCGGCTTCTTGGATGTGCATGTACTCCACGCCAATGGTACCGCAATAGGTTTCTTCCAGAATTTTGACGATCTGGCGCATCGATGCGGATTCCAGACCAAGCACATAATTAAGGAAAATGGGCCGGTCCAAATCGTGTTCCGTAAAGCTATAGGTTTCCGGGTCCAGTTCGGAATGGGGGATTGGTTTTACCAGGCCGAGCGGGTCCAGTTTACAGTGCAGGTGGCCGCGCACTCGGTAGTTCCGGATGACCATCAACGCGCGGATTGAATCCGATGTCGCCTGACGAATTTGATCCGGCGCCGCGGCGGCTTGTGGGGTCGAAGCCGCTTGTGCGCCGCCCGCGGTTGCGTCGGACATGGAGGGGACGGTGCCATTGCTACCGCCGATGACCTTCGTATTGCGGGGTGCCCAACTGGGCCCTGTTATGTCGGCCAGGACAGTATGGCCGTCGTCGCCTATTTCATCGAAGAATTCAGCCCATTCCGCATCGACCATGCTCGGGTCTTTCGTATAACGCGCATATAATTCCGCGATATAGGTTTCGTTCGTCCCAAACAGAAATGAATTTTCTTCCATAGACATCGTCGTTCTCGTTTCCCATTTAAGTTGGGTTAACCGTTCATAGAGGCCACTATGGCCTCGCCAATAAGCGCAGGGCTTTCAGCGACAGTGACGCCTACATTTTTCATCGCCTCGATCTTCGATTTCACCGTGCTGTTGCCGCCCGAAATTATGGTGCCGGCATGGCCCATACGTTTGCCCGGCGGAGCGGTGACGCCCGCGATGAATCCGGTCATTGGCTTTTTACTGCCGGATTTTTTGTGGACCATCCTGGAACCAACTGGCATCGCGCCTACCTACGTGAATCTGACTTTTCACCACCCAAATTGGACTGCCCAACGTTTCCGTTGCAGCAATCGCTTCTTC
>JAPKDL010000157.1 GCA_028822585.1 Alphaproteobacteria bacterium
AAAACCTCTGTAACTCAAACAGAAATGTTATTAGAAATCAAGGGGTAAGTTTGTTATATGTAACAACTTTGTAACTAAAAGAATGTTTATTATCAAGAACTTATGAGTACGTAACTACTCCCACTCAATCGTTCCTGGCGGCTTAGAGGTCACGTCGTAGACGACGCGATTTACGCCTTTCACTTGATTGATGATCCGCGTCGCGGTGTTGGCCAGAAAAGCGTGGTCGAAGGCATAGGAATCAGCGGTCATGCCGTCGGTTGATGTCACCGCGCGCAGGCCGCAGACATATTCATAAGTTCGGTCGTCCCCCATAACCCCAACGGTGCGTACTGGCAGCAATACCGCGAAGGCTTGCCAAATCTCATCATACAAACCTGCGTTGCGGATTTCGTCCAGGTAGATCGAATCGGCTTCGCGCAAGATGTCCAATTTTTCCGGCGTAATGGCACCGGGAATACGGATCGCCAGACCGGGTCCGGGAAACGGATGACGGTCGACCAATTTGTCGGGCATGTCCAATTCGCGACCCAGAGCGCGCACTTCGTCCTTGAATAGCTCCCGCAAGGGTTCGACGAGCGCCATGTTCATACGTTCCGGCAAGCCTCCGACATTGTGATGTGATTTTATGGTGACGCTGGGGCCACCAATCGCCGAGACGGATTCAATGACATCAGGGTACAACGTGCCTTGCGCCAAAAATGCAGCGCCGCCGATTTTCGCGGCTTCCTGTTCAAACACATCAATAAACAACCCGCCAATGATCTTACGTTTGCGTTCCGGATCGTCCACGCCGTCAAGGGCACCAATGAACATATCAGCAGCATTGCGATGCACTAACGGGATGCTGTAATGGCTGCCAAACATCTCCACGACCTCTTCCGCCTCACCTTTTCGCAGCAGGCCGTGATCAACGAAAATGCAGGTGAGCTGATCACCAATCGCTTCATGCAGCAACACGGCGGCGACCGAAGAATCAACCCCGCCGGACAACCCGCAGATGACTTGGCCGTCCCCGACCTGATCTCGGATGCTTTGCACCGCCTGAGCGCGAAACGCCGCCATGGTCCAGTCGCCACGGCAACCAGCGACACCGAGGATGAAATTCGCCAATAATTTCGCGCCATCAGGTGTGTGCACGACTTCAGGGTGGAATTGAACGCCGTAATAGCGTCGCGCCTCGTCGGCGATGGCGGCGAACGGCGCGCCATCACTGACCGCGATGGGTTCGAATCCCGGCGGCAAGGAGGTGACGCGGTCGCCGTGGCTCATCCATACCTGTTCGCGCCCACCCACGCGCCACACGCCGTTAAACAAGGCGCACTCCCGACTGACATCTACAAAGGCGCGGCCAAATTCGCGATGGTCGGACGGTTCAACCGCACCGCCCAATTGCGCACACATGGCCTGCTGACCATAGCAAATGCCCAACACAGGCAAACCGGTGTCAAAAATGGCGTCCGGTGCGCGCGGTGCCGTCGCTGCAGTCACGCTCGCCGGACCACCGGACAGAATGATAGCCTTTGGGTCATACGCCGCGATGGAGTCCTCGGTGACCTTGTTATAAGGATGAATTTCACAGTAGACTCCATTTTCTCGGACGCGCCGCGCAATGAGTTGTGTCACCTGACTGCCGAAATCGACGATAAGTACCCGGTCGGTCATACTGCTCACATTCCTTTCCTAAAATTTCGCCTCACGCGGCCCCCAAACTTAGGAAGGACCAGCCATACCCTAATTCGCGGACACTCACGCCCCATAAAAATTCGTTGCGGTCAGCAATTTTGGCGCCGCCCTCACATTCATAAAAAAACCGCGACGGATTTTCCGCCAAAACCCAGATGATCGCGGACTCATGTCCGTCCCTCTGTAAGGCCTTGAACATAGCGCGCAGCAACCGACGGCCCAATCCTTGGTTCTGATAATCCGGGCTCACGTAAAGCGTATACACTTCTCCGGAATACGGCAGGTTGCGTTCACGGTTAGGACCATACCCGCCGAAGCCGACAATTTCGGCCCCGTCCGTTACAACTAGGACCGCGTCACCAGCGTTTAATAAAGACCGCCATTGGCGAATTTGACTAGCGACAGACATGCGCACCAACGTACGATCGGGGAGAATGCCCGCATACGCCGCGCGCCAGGTTTCAACATAAACCTCTGCAATTGCAGAGGCGTCCGATGGGATCGCCACGCGAATATTACCCGCCGCCACGTCAAGCATCCGCATACGCGCACCTAGCGGCGGCGCTATCTCTACGGCTGCACACGATAATTAGGCGCCTCTCGGGTTACGGTGACATCATGGACATGGCCTTCGCGCAATCCGGAATCGGTGACGCGAATAAAGTTGCAATTCCGCTGCATCTCGCTGAGCGTAACGTTGCCCGTATACCCCATCGCCGCGCGCAAGCCGCCAACCAATTGATGAATGACGGTGCCAACCGAGCCTTTATACGGCACCTGGCCTTCGACGCCTTCGGGCACCAGCTTTAATGTATCTGTGACTTCTTCCTGGAAATAACGGTCCGCAGAGCCCCGCGCCATGGCGCCGACCGAGCCCATGCCGCGATAAGACTTGTACGGGCGACCTTGAAACATGTGGATGTCGCCCGGCGCTTCGTCGGTTCCAGCGAACAACGATCCTACCATCGCGCCACTGGCGCCGGCGGCAATAGCCTTCGCCAAATCACCTGAAAATTTAATGCCACCATCAGCAATTATCGGAATGTCCTGCTTGCGGCCAACTTCGACCGCGTCCATGACAGCCGTTAATTGCGGCATGCCAACCCCGGCGACGATGCGAGTGGTGCAAATCGACCCCGGACCGATGCCTACCTTGATCGCATCGGCGCCACAATCGATCAACGCCTTGGCGCCGTCGCCAGTGGCCACATTTCCCGCAACCACCTGGGCGTAATTACTCAACTTCTTGACGCCTTCGACAGTTTGGATCACGCCATCCGTATGGCCATGCGCAGTGTCGATTACGATCACATCGCATCCAGCATCCAGCAAAGCTTCCGCGCGTTCCAATCCTTCTGTACCGACACCAACGGCGGCGGCCACACGGAGGCTGCCATTTTCGTCCTTGCAGGCATTGGGGTGGCGCTGCGCTTTGTCGATATCCTTTACCGTGATAAGCCCAACGCAGTGCCGATCATCGTCGATAACCAGCAGCTTTTCAATCTTATGCTTATGCAACAGACGCTTCGCTTCATCTTTATCAACGCCGTCCTTGACCGTCACCAGGCCCCGGCGGGTCATTAGCTCCCGTACCGGTTGGGCCGGGTCAATGGCGAATCGCACGTCTCGATGGGTCAGAATCCCCAGCAACCGCCCACTTCGTTTGGCGACCACCGGAATGCCGGAAATGCTGTTTTCCTCCATCAAGGAGAGCGCGTCGGACAATGTTTTCTCCGGCGCAATGGTGATTGGGTTAACCACCATGCCGGATTCAAAGCGTTTAACGCGGCGAACCTCGTTCGCCTGCCGTTCCACCGTCATGTTCTTGTGCACAACGCCAATACCGCCCGCCTGCGCCAGGGCAATGGCGAGATTGCTTTCGGTCACCGTATCCATTGCAGAGGAAATAATCGGAATGCCGAGTTCAATTTTCTTGGTCATGAAGGTCCGCGTGCACACGTCCTTCGGCAAGGTGCTGGAATGTGCGGGAACCAGAAGAACATCATCGAACGTCAAGGCTTCGCGAATTTGCATATTATAGCTCCCATGCATAAACAGCTTTCAGTTCCGGGCAATAATACACCTGAAATGCACAAATCCAACCCTCGAATGACTAATTTGGGGTTAATTTTACAAGAAAACCCCAAATTTCCAAGAATATGACGCCCTATTCGCACGCCTGCCCAACCGAAATGGCGTTATTCTTCGATTTCGGCGCATCACACGACGCGAAACCCTATCGCCACAACATATTGTTCCGCTGATTCTTTGCGACTGGCTTCCGGCTTGGCGTGCACGACCTTGGTGAAATGTTTCTGCAAAAGGGTCCGCAACCCCTGCTCGGTCCCACCTTGCAAAACTTTGGCGACGAAGGCGCCCCCTGGCGTCAGTACCGTTGTCGCAAAATAAAATGCGGTTTCCGCCAGCGCTATAATTTTCAGGTGATCCGTTCCCGCATGTCCTGACGATGACGCCGCCATATCGGACAGCACCAAGTCCGCAGCTCCACCGAGTTCCCGCATCAAGTGGTCGGGCGCCTCTGGGTCCAGGAAATCGCCTTCTATAAAGACCACGCCTTCAATAGGATCAATGGGCAACAAATCGATGCCGACGATGGAACCTTTCGGCCCCACGATGTCGGCGGAGACCTGGGACCATCCGCCAGGTGCCGCGCCCAAATCCACCACACGGGCGCCAGGTTTCAACAGGTCGAAGCGTTCATTCAGCTCCATCAATTTAAAGGCTGCGCGACTGCGCAACCCCCGACGCCGCGCTTCGATGACGAACGGATCATTTAGTTGTCGTTGTAACCAGCGCTGTTGAGAATTGGTGCGGCCCTTTTTTCGTTTTAACCGGATCGTGGGCGTGCGTTGAACAGAGACATGGAGACTAGAGCCTTTGCCTCCACTTTTTGCCGAGCCCCCCTTCCCCGCGCCACCCTTGCCACCACGTTTACCGGCGCCGCCGCGCCCGCGACCGGTCATCGACCCGGCGACTTTTCTTTACGCGACTCATTATTCGCATCGCGCATTAAATCCAGCAGCATGCCTTCGCGTAGGCCCCGGTCAGCGACACGCAGCCGCCCGATCGGCCACCGACGGCAAATCGCCTCCAGAATAGCGCAACCCGCCACCACCAGATCAGCGCGCTCGGGGCCAATGCAGGGATGCGCGGCGCGAGCGGCGCAGTCCTGGCGCCGCAGGCGGTCGCTCATCACGCGAATATCATCGAAATCCAGAAAAGCGCCGTCAACGACCGCGCGGTCGTACCGTTGTAAACCCAAATGCACACCGGTCAGCGTGGTCACCGTGCCCGATGTGCCCAGCAATTGCGCCTCGCCGCGCCCGACCATCGCCAAAACCTCGTGGCGCTGGCAAAACGGTGCCAGATGCTCTTCAACCTCCACCACCATGTCGTCATAGACCGACGCCGACAGCGTATCACTACCGTACCGCTCGCTTAAATTCACCACGCCAAACGGTAGGGACACCCAGCCTGTCATGTCCGATGCACCGCCACGCGTATCCGTCAGCATCACCTCGGTGCTGCCGCCGCCAATATCAAAAACCAACGCATGTCGCGCGTCCGGCTGGATCAGCGGCAAACACCCTTTCAAAGCAAGACCGGCTTCCTCTTCCGCCGTTATGGTTTCCAATTTTAATCCTGTTTCAATACTGACGCGTTCCAGAAATTCGGCACCATTTTGAGCCCGCCGACAAGCATCCGTCGCGACACAACGGCTCCGGTCCACAGCGCGCCGGCGCATCTTGTCCGCACAAATTTTCAAGGCCTCTATCGTGCGGTCCATGGCGGCCACGCTAAGACAACCAGAACCACTCACCCCCTCACCTAACCGGACAATTCGGGAAAAGGCGTCAATGACGCGAAAGCCCGAACGCGTCGGGCGCGCCACCAGCAGGCGGCAATTATTGGTGCCTAGATCAATGGCGGCATAGGTATGCTCCCAGCGACCTTCGCTGGCTTGTCGAGCCGGACGTCTGCGGTCCCATCGCGGTCTGACATACGCCGTCATCAGCCATGTCCCCGTATCATTGTTGTTTTTGGCGCGGCCTCAACGTAAGCCGCCTATTATCACTTGTGGTCGAGTTTACGCCAATCCTACCGCCATTCAATAGCGCGCATTTGCAGGCGCTCTGAAATCTCAGCTACACATTCGCAAATCGATGTGATATCTAAGCCGCCCAATCGCCTGAGCAATACTATAATATATAATCCGGGCTCTGCATTGGGGGATAGTTTAACGGTAGAACGAGCGGCTCTGACCCGCTTAGTCCTGGTTCGAATCCAGGTCCCCCAGCCATAGACTACAACTAATTGATATATAATATTTATCTACCATGTCTGCAAGTATTCGTGTCCAATAGACCTACACATGGACGATGAAACAAGCATGAGAAGACACCTCCGTCAGCGCCGCCAAGGTTGGGCTACAGCCGTCCATGCCCCGACGCATCTTCAAGATAAATTAAAAGGAAAAACAGAGTGCGGGCGGAGATTCAACTTGACCTATACAGCTTGCTCCTCAGTGACCGTACGGAGGATGTTGGCCGGAATCACGATGAGGT
>JAPKDL010000039.1 GCA_028822585.1 Alphaproteobacteria bacterium
CGGGACTTGTTGTACGCTAACCGGCTTCCTGCCCAATGAGGGTGAGCCATTCCGGTTCGCTTAAAACGGTGATGCCAAGTTCCGTTGCCTTGCGTGCTTTCGAACCCGCGCCGGGCCCTGCAATAACGTAGTCGGTTTTTTTTGACACGGACCCGGCGACCTTTGCGCCCAATGTCTCCGCGCGCGCCTTGGCTTCGTTTCGCGTCATTAATTCCAGCGTGCCTGTGAACACGACGGTTTTGCCGGACACGACCGAATCTGCATTGGCTTGTTCAAAGGCCTTGATGGTGAGGGCGTTCTTTAAGTCATTAAGAATTTTTACGTTGTGGGGTTCGTTGAAAAATGATGTCAGATCGTCGGCGGCTGCAGGCCCAACGCCGTCAATATTAACCAGTGTAGCGTAGGCGTCGGACTCAATATCCGTGGCTTCCGTCATCGCGGCTATCAACGCGTCGATGGTTCCGTAGTTGTGCGCCAACAGCCGCGCTGTGGCTTGCCCAATTTGCCGAATACCCAAGGCGTATACAAAGCGGCCGAGTGGAATTGCGCGGCGGGATTCGATGGAGGCGAGAAGATTATCGACTGATTGACCGCCCCATCCCTCACGTTTTTTCAGATTGCTCGCGTGATCTTTGAGATTGAATATATCGGCGGGACTCTTGACGAGTTCGTCTTGCCAGAACGCTTCGATATGTTTGACGCCGAACCCTTCGATGTCGAACGCGCTGCGGCTGACGAAATGTTTTAGGCGTTCAACAGCCTGCGCCGGGCAGATCAATCCGCCCGTGCAACGGGTGACGACTTCGCCGTCTTCCTGAATGGCGAGACTGCCGCATTCCGGGCAGTGGGTGGAAAAGTCAAAGGGCGTGGAATTGGCGGGGCGTTTTTCGAGCACGACGCGCACGATTTGCGGGATCACGTCACCGGCGCGTTGAATTACGACCGTGTCCCCAGCCCGAACATTCTTACGCGTGATCTCATCCTTATTGTGCAATGTCGCCCGGCTGACGACGACGCCGCCGACGGTTATGGGCTCCAATATCGCGACAGGCGTAAGCGCGCCTGTGCGGCCAACCTGAATTGAGATATCCTTAAGAATTGTTTCGACCTGTTCGGCTGGAAACTTATGTGCAATCGCCCAACGTGGCGCCCGGCTGACCATGCCCATGCGGTCCTGCCAATCGTAGCGGTTCACCTTATAGACGACGCCATCGATGTCATAAGGTAGCGTGGCGCGTTCTGAACCGATGTTGTGGTAGGATTCCAGTAGTCCCACCACAGCATCACAGGTGCGCGTCAGGGGGTTCACTGAAAATTCCCACTCTTTAAGTGTGTCCAGAAAACCTTGATGTGTATCGGCGATGGGTGCGCTTAATTCGCCGCTGGAATAGGCAAAAAACCGCAAGGGACGTGACGCAGTGATCCGAGGGTCAAGCTGGCGCAGGCTGCCGGCGGCGGCGTTGCGCGGATTGGCAAAAGGTTTGTCGCCGTTGGCTTCCTGGCGTTTGTTGAGACTAAAAAAATCGTCACGGCGCATATAGACTTCGCCGCGAATTTCGTAAATGTCGGGCGCATTGTCTGGCAATGTCATTGGGATGTCAGGGATGGACTTCAGGTTTTCGGTGATGTTTTCACCGACGGTGCCGTCACCCCTTGTTGCGCCCAGAACGAATTTCCGATTTTCATAGCGTAGGGATGCCGACAGGCCGTCGATCTTCGGCTCTGCGACCAACTCAAGCACATCGTCATCGCTCAACCCCAGGAACCGGCGGACACGTTTAGAGAATTCTTCGACATCCTCTTCGTCAAAGGCGTTGGACAGGGATAGCATTGGCTGGGAATGCTTTACCTTGCCAAACCCGCTGGCGGGTGGTGCGCCAACGCGGTCACTGTCTGGATCGGAAAAATGAGGATATTTGGCTTCGAGCGCTTCGGCTTTGCGGCGTAATTTATCGAATTCAGCGTCACTAATTTTTGGCGCGTCTTGTTGATGGTAAAGGGTGTCATGGCGCGAGATTTCAGCCCTCAATCGATCCCGTTCTGCGCGCAACAAGGCCTCTCCCGAATTTACCTTGGCTGCTTTCATGACGCGACGCCGTCAATTAGACGATCCGCCGCCGCGCGGGCTTCATCGGTAATCTTGGCACCGGACAACATGCGGGCGATTTCTTCTTTTCGCTCCGGACCGTTCAAAGGCTCAACCGTTGTAATAGCACGATCCGTTTCGTCTGATTTTCGGACCCGCAAATGGTCACGCCCGCGCGCTGCGACCTGGGGCGAATGCGTAACGACGAAGACCTGCATACGATCCGCCAAACGTTCCAGCCGTTCTCCGACCGCGTCCGCCGTGGCGCCGCCGACGCCGCTGTCTACCTCATCGAATATCAATGTTGGGAGCGATGTGGATTCCGCCAACGACACCTTTAGCGCCAGCATGAAACGGGACAGTTCGCCACCCGAGGCGAATTTGGCGATAGGCCCCTTGGGTTCACCAGGGTTGGTGGCGACCTGAAAATCCGCCCGGTCGATCCCGTTCGCAGTCCAATTTTCTTTGTCGCGGCGTTCAATGACGGTTTGGAATGTCGCGCCGCCCAGCCGTAACGGTGGTAATTCCGTCATCACCGCGGCGTCAAGACGCTTCGCCGTAGCCGCGCGTTTGCCGCTTAAGGCTTCGGCGCGTGATAGGTATATGTCAGCCGCTATTTTGGTTTCTTTTTCCAATCGGGCTAGGGTTTCCACTGTATTATCGATGAGGGCCATACGTTCGCTCATGTCCTGCTGCAGCCCTGGCAATCCATCAACGGATGTCCGGTATTTTCGCGCAAGTTCCCGCAAGGCGAACAATCGTTCCTCGGCGTTGGAGAGCTGCGACCCGTCAATATTAATTTCGTTGGCGGCGTCTTGTAATTGGCTGCGGACTTCATCGAATTCGGCCATGCATCGGTCAATGGCGGCAATGGCGCCGTCTAGCTTGTCGCCTGCTTTTTCCGTTAACCGCTCCAAACGCCGCAAGGCGCCATGCAATGCGCCCCCCACATCGGCTTTTCGAGTGACCTCCGCTCGCGCCGCTTTCAGTCCGTCCGCCAATTGTTCAGCATGCATTAAAACACGGCGTTGTTCGGCCAGGGTTTCTTCTTCACCCGGTTGCGGATCTGCTTCTTCGAGCTCGGCGACTGCGTGGCGCAAATATTCTTCGTCTTCGGTAGCTTGCGCGGCGTCACGCCTGGCTTGTTCCAAGGCGTCGACAGCGTCGCGCCAGGCTTTATAGGCGGCGTTGGTTTTCGAACGTTGCCCGGTCAAATCGCCATAAGCGTCCAGTAAGGGTAAATGGGTCGCGGGATTCATGAGGCCATGTTGTTCAAACTGACCTTGAATTTCGACGAGCGTCGCACCAATCCGGCGGAGTAATCCCACGCTGGCGGGTTGATCGTTGATATAGGCGCGGCTACGGCCTTCGGGTCCGACGTCACGGCGCAACACTAGTGTTTCTTCCGGGTCAATTCCGTGTTCGTCGAGCATCGCGTTTGACGCGTGACCGGCGGGCACCTCGAACGACGCTGTAACACTTGCCCGTTCCGCGCCATGGCGAACCAAGCCGCCTTCCGCACGGGTACCGGTGGCAAGCCCGAGCGCGTCTAATAGAATTGATTTGCCCGCGCCGGTTTCGCCGGTTAGAACGCTAAGTCCATGATCGAACGTCAGGTCGAGACGGTCGATCAAGACAACGTTACGAATACCCAATGACGTCAACATGATCCACAGGCCCTAGGTTCCAGCAGTTTGATTAATTAATCCATTCCCAAGGCCAACTCAGCCATGAGGATGACTCCTGGCTTGGGCGTAAACCCCGCCCTTCCAGCAAGGCGTAACTGTCCTGATACCAGGGACTGCCGGGATAATTGTGCCCCAGCACCGCCGTGGCGGTCTGTGCTTCGTCGGTGACGCCCAACGCCAAATAGGATTCCGTGAGCCGGTGAAGCGCTTCGGGAACGTGGGTCGTCGTTTGATGATTTTTCAACACGGCTTTGAATCGGTTTATCGCGGCAAGGTGTTCCTGGCGGGACTGGTAGTACCGACCGATTGTCATTTCCTTGCCTGCGAGGTGGTCTTGCGCCAGGTCAAGTTTCGCGCGCGCATCGCGGCCATACCGCGTGTCGGGATAACGACGCGCGACTTCCTGCAGCGATTCCAGCGCTAAACGGGTCATTTTTTGATCGCGTCCGACGTCAGAGATTTGTTCATAATAACTTAGCGCTTTGAGATAATACGCGTAGGCGATGTCTTTGTTGCCAGGATGGAGTTCGATGAATCGATCAAGACCGATCACCGCTTCGTCGTATTCATCACGCTTGTATGAGGCGTAAGCGGACATCAATTGGGCTTTTGTCGCCCATACGGAATAGGGGTGCTGACGTTCAACTTCGTCGAAAACCTCCACAGCAAGCTTGTATTCTTCCAGCCGTAATGCGTTGACGCCGCTATTATATAGCGTTTCGACAGTTCGCGCCTGGTAAACCGGCTCTTCAACCTCTGCACAGGCGGCCAGTAAAAATATGGTGGTGAAAAGCAGGAATCGAGTGGCATTTTGTTTTTTGGCTGGTTTGGCGAATGACTTCATTGTAATTATGCGCTGGATGTTGTGGGGTGACGAACAGTATTTAATTTAAGAGTCTGCCGACACGTTATGGCGAAGGTAAATTATAGCACTGCGCCACAAGTTTTCCCATAACCGAAATCCTGGTTGGTTCGGGAAAGTTTATGCGATTAATTATCAAAAGTTAACGGTCTGATGGACCGTGTGATTAACGACCTGGTTTAGGCGTTAACAGCGACGGCTTCTGAGAGCCAGGGTTCCGGCACTAAGTCGTACGGTGCCGTGATGCGGACCCAAGCGTCCGTATTTGCGAATAAGGCGCGGAGCAATGCGTTGTGAATCGAATGCCCGGTCTTTTCACCTATAAAACATCCCAAGAGCGGTGCGCCCGAGAGATACAGGTCGCCAATGCAATCTAAAACTTTGTGCCGCACGAATTCATCGTTATAGCGCAACCCGCCCGCGTTCATGACCGTGTCGCCGTTCAGGACGATCGCGTTATCAAGGGATCCACCCTTAGCGAGGCCTGCTTCACGAAGCGATTCGACTTCGTGCAAAAAGCCAAATGTACGGGCCCGACATATTTCGGACTTGAAGGACAGTTCGTTTAAATCGAGTGAAATTTCCTGCCGTCCAATAACATCGTTATCGAAATCAATGCCGAATTGAATGGAAAATTCTTCGGCGGGTACAAGCGTGGCGATGCTGTCGCCGATATGAACCGTGACCGGTTCCAATATCTGGATAACCGAACGCGCTGTATCTTGTTCAACGACGCCCACGCATTCAATCAAGAACACAAAGGGTTCGGCGCTGCCATCCATAACCGGGATTTCAGGTCCGTCGATTTCGACGATAAGGTTGTCAATTCCACACCCTGAGAGCGCCGCCATCAAATGTTCGACCGTCATGATTGAGACGCCGTCGGCGTTACGCAATGTGGTGCACATCCGCGTGTCGGACACATAATCGAAGCGGGCGGGAATTTCGTTGAATTTATCTTGAACGTCTACACGGCGAAAGACTACGCCAGTGTTGGGGCACGCAGGGTGAAACGTCATGCGAACAGCATCGCCACTGTGAAGGCCAACGCCCGAGCAATGAATGCTGCTTTTCAGTGTACGTTGCCAGAATGCTCCAGCCACCCGATCTTTAAGCTCCATGCGATGGAGTCCCCTTTAATTCCGCCCCGTTGTATTAAAGCCCAAATGGTCCCATGGCATATAACACAACAATGTTCATTGTTTTACGGTTTGAAATTTATAGGCGGTTGGGGCGAACTTCAAATCACTCTTTGTTACGAAATGTTACGCGGCCACACCCTTTGATGTGACCGCGTAACTCCCTGATATCAATTTATTTTGCGGAAGTCCGAGTTAGTTTGCCTGACGGCGCAGGAAGGCTGGTATCTCCAACAAATCCGCGTCAGCCGAAGAAGGCTCGACTCGGTCGTGAGGATCGAGTCCATCCAGACTGGGTTGCGCTGGCGTCGATGCCGAATCGGCCTTGGTTTCGGTTTTGACCGGTTGCGGTTCTTCACGCTGTACGCGGGCTCGACCTGCGCCAGTCATCCGTTCAAACAATGTCGGAGGGCGGCGTTTAAGCATTGGCGGTTCGCTCACCGCATTGTCCATGGCCGCCGCCGCGAAGGGTTCAGCCGATGTTTGTGAATTGCTCACGTTGCCTGGGCGTACAGGTTGCGGCGGAATGAAGGCCGGTCGACTGATGGTCTTGGGCGCTTCCACCACCGGAGTCGGGGCTTCGTTTGTTAGAGGCTCCGATTCAACGTCGTTCTCAAATTCCGACGCATCCATGGGCAACGGCTGATCTTCCGATACGTCACTGGTGGAGTCGGTTGTGGCGGCGACCGAATCAGGTGTTGTCTCGTCCGCTGATTTAGCCACCGTGTCGGTGTCCATTTCCTGAACTGGTGCCTTCAGTTCTCCTATGGTGGGTTGGATCATGGGCGACCGCGCTAATCCCAATGGCATTGGCCGCGGCAAAATGGCTAAATTTGCTTCGATGCCTGTGGCGACCACCGACACGCGTATACGACCGTCTAGATTTTCTTCGAATGTTGAGCCAAATATAATGTTGGCCTGATCGTCCACTTCCTCGCGGATACGGTTGGCGGCTTCGTCCACCTCAAACAGCGTCATATCGCTACCGCCTGTAATGTTTATGAGAACGCCTTTGGCACCGTTCATGGTGACGTCATCGAGCAGCGGATTAGAAATTGCTCGTTCCGCCGCTTCGATGGCGCGCTTTTCGCCATCCGCTTCGCCGGTGCCCATCATGGCTTTGCCCATTTCGCTCATGACAGAACGAATGTCTGCGAAATCAAGGTTGATCAAACCTGGCATGACCATTAGGTCAGTGACGCCGCGAACGCCGCTGTGCAGCACATCATCCGCCAAATTGAACGCGTCCGCGAATGTCGTCTTTTCATTGGCGATACGGAATAAATTTTGGTTCGGAATGATGATTAGCGTGTCGACATATTGTTGGAGTTCTTCAATTCCTTCTTCGGCGATTCGCATTCTTTGGGTACCTTCGAACTGGAAGGGTTTTGTGACGACCCCGACAGTCAGAATCCCTTGATCGCGCGCTGTGCGTGCGATGACAGGGGCTGCGCCTGTGCCTGTGCCGCCACCCATACCCGCAGCGATGAACACCATATGTGCGCTGGTCATATGGTTCTGGATTTCGTCGATCGATTCTTCGGCCGCCGCAGCGCCGATATCGGGACGGGACCCTGCGCCCAATCCTTGCGTAATGGTTGTGCCCATTTGTAGTTTTCGGTCGGACAGAGATTGATTGAGCGCCTGCGCGTCCGTATTGCATACAACGAAGTCGACGCCTTCCAAATTGGATCGAATCATATTGTTGACGGCGTTGCCGCCAGCGCCACCGACGCCTACTACTAATATGCTCGGCCTCAAATCGGCCTCCGTCGGCGGCATAGTCAAATTAATCGTCATGTTTGCCTCCACAGTTTTGATTGTAATATCAGGGGGAACCGGCGCAAGCCGGAATATTCCCGTCGCCTGTTATTGCGACGTGGAATTCGGGTGTCGATGGATGCGATATCGGCGCGCGCGACATCGTTTCTCATCAGGAATTGAAAGACTGGAGAGAGGGTCTTGGAGCAGGGTTGGATGCTAAAAGCTGTCACGGAGCCACCCTCCTAGTCGGGCGAACCGACCGTTTGCTAATTTTGGTCGGCCCATGGGCATGGTGCTGATTTCACCCCGATCATCCAAGGCGTATGACAATAGTCCGGCACCTGTCGCGAAGGCCGGTCCCTCGGTGGCTTCGGCGAGCCCGGTGGTGCGGATTGGACGTCCCATCCGAATTTGTTTGTCGAGAATCTGACTGGCGAGTTCGCGTACGCCAGGAAGCTGACTTGCCCCACCGGTCAAAACGACGCGGCGTCCTGCAATGCGTCCCATGCCGCTGTTTTCCAATTTGGCGCGGATGATTTCGAGAGTTTCTTCCAGACGTGGCGCGATGATGGAGACAAGGAAGGATTTTGGCACGCGGTTATGACCGCCATCCTCGTCTTCGCCAATTTGTGGGGCGTCAACGATTTCGCGTTCATCGGTCGGGGACGGTAACGCGCCGCCATGCAGTGTTTTCAACCGTTCCGCATGAGATAAGGGTGTTGAAAGTCCGCGGGCGATGTCGTGGGTCACGTGGACGCCGCCGACGGGTACGCTGTCGGCATGCACCATGGAGCCGTTGAAAAATACGGCGAAGGATGTGGCACCGCCGCCCATTTCGATTATGGTCACGCCCAAATCCATTTCATCTTCGACCAGACAGGCCAAACCGGACGCGTAGGGGCTGATGACATGGGCGCTGACATTCAGGTGACAACGTTGAATGCAGGTGTCGAGGTTTTGCACTGCGCCGATTAGCGTTGTGATTGTATGGACATGCACTCCCAGGGTTTGGCCATACATGTTGCGCGGATCACGAATGCCGTTGGAGCCGTCTATTTTGTAGCCGACGGGAATGGAATGGATGAGTGTTCGATTGGACGGGAGGTCCTGAAATTTGCTTTCATTCAATAGTTTTCGAATTTCGCTTTCGCCAATGGCACCGCCGCCAATGTTGGTTTCGGTTTGGATGGTGTGGCTTATCGGACCACCACTAGTGATGTTTACGACAACATCACGAATAGTGACGCCCGCCATTTGCTCGGCGGCGTTGACGGCGGCGATGATGGACTGTTCCGCCTGCTCCATATCGACAATGGCGCCTGCTTTAAGACCGAGGCTTGCGTGATGGCCGATTCCGACAATACGGGCTTTTTGTGCGTCATCGACTTCGGCGACAAAGCAACAAATCTTTGTCGTCCCAATATCCAGAGCGGCGATGAATCCTTTTCGAGCCAATTTTCCCTCTCGTTCCTTGGTTTACGTGCTGCCGTCGCGGCGTCGTCGCGCCGCTTCGGGGCGCATTCGAACAATCAAACGGTCTGGAATTCGCAAATCGACAGCGGTGATGTCACGATTGAGCAAGGCGTAATCCTGATCCAATGCGATTAGTTTTTTCCATGCAATTTCCGGATTGTGTTCGGGCAGACGCACATCGATGTGGTCTTCCAAACGAAGATTCCAGCGCCGATTTCCGACCCATACGGCTGCCGTCACCCGCTTCATCATGTTTGGCGCGCCAGATAGCATGTGTAGTAATTTAGCAGCGTGTCTGGGCGCTTCGTCGCCGACAATGATCTTCAAATGGCCGTAACGGCCCAGGCCTTCTCGACCGATCACGTCGCCTCGGGTGTCAACAAGAACAAAACGTCCTTTGCGTTGCCAAATAGCCATGGCGCGCCGCTCTATAATGCGAACGTAAATTGTGGCGGGGAACCGGCGCTCCACCGTTGCGTTTTCGATCCAACCCAGACGGATTAATCGGGCGCGTGCGGCATGAGGATCATAGGCCAGGATTGACGCATCGCGATGCGCGTCCAGCGCCAACATGATCTGTTTGCGCGTCGTTTCGTTACGACCTTCGACAAGAACATCCTCAATAACCAAACCGGCGGTGGTCGAGGCTTCCACAACCGTCTTTTCAAGGTATTGGGTCAATGCCGCGACCTGGCCTGAATAGACGGCCCAATATCCACTGAAGGCGATGGAGCCGGACACCAACAAGCTGGCGGCGAATATCGCTGTGGGCCGCGTCCAACGTGGCAGGACGCGGCGGCGCTTAACTTGTTTTCGTGCGGTGGGGTTCAAGCGTCGCATGATGCGTTCTCCACCATCCAGCCGACCAACCGCGTAAATTCGACACCGGCATGGGCCGCTTGTTCTGGGACCAGGGACAATGGCGTCATGCCGGGTTGGGTATTCACTTCAAGCATCGACAAGGCGCCCGGAGACCCTTTGGTGTCGTCGTAGCGAAAATCAGCGCGCGTGACGCCTCGGCATCCCAGCGCCTTGTGCGCTATGACGGCATAGGCCTTGGCTTGCTCGGCGACGATGCTGGGAATCGGCGCCGGGCAAAGATGTTCGGTCTTGCCGTCGGTGTATTTGGCTTCGTAATCGTAAAAGCCTTTCAAGGGACACAGTTCGGTTACGCCTAGCGCCTGGTCGTCCATGACGGCGACGGTAAGCTCGCGCCCAGGAATATAAGGCTCGACAAGTGCGGCACCCCCATACGGCCAATCTTCCAGCAACGATCGGTTGTCGCCTGAGCGGATGATATGAACGCCGATGCTTGATCCTTCATTGACCGGTTTGACGACGTAAGGCGGCTCTGGCAGGACGGCGTTAGACAAATTTTCACGGTAGTAGACCTGGCCCTCCGGGCACGGGATGCCGTGGGCCGTGAAAATTGTTTTCGCCTGTTGCTTATGCATGGCCAATGCGGACGCTACGACGCCGGAATTGGTGTAGGGCACAGCCATGATATCCAACAGGCCTTGAATGGAGCCGTCTTCACCAAATCGACCGTGTAACGCGTTAAAGACAACGTCGGGCGTGGGTGTCAGGGCTGCGATTAGTTTGTGAATGTCGCGCGGTGCATCAACACGGGTAACGTTGTAACCAGATTGTTCCAACGCATCGGCGCAGGCGGTTCCGCTGTCCAAAGAGACGTCGCGTTCCACTGACCAACCTCCCATGAGGACTGTGACGGACTTAGCCATGCCGCGCCTCCTCAGGGGTTTCAGATCCCCGTGATCCATCATGCGAAACGCCAATCCGTTTGACCTCCCACTCCAAGGTCACGGCGGATTGTTCGTGGACGCGGCGGCGCACTTCTTCGCCAAGGTTTTCCAAGTCACCCGCCGTCGCTGATCCGGTGTTGATAAGAAAGTTACAATGCTGTTCGGAGACTCGGGCACCGCCAATTATCAGGCCTCGACATCCCGCTTGGTCGATCAATTCCCACGCTTTGGCGGAGTCGGTATTTTTGAATGTGGAACCGCTGGTGCGCGTACGGATTGGTTGCGCATCACCTCGCGCCGACGCAATCTCCACCATCCGAGCGGCAATTTTGGCAGGGTCGCCAGGACGCGCAATTAAATCTGCGCCAACGAAAATCCAATCCTCTGGCACCGCGCAATGGCGATAAGAGAACCCAAACGAGTCCGGGAGTAGAACAGTTAAAACGCCGTCTCTGTCGACGGCGCGGGCGCGCACGAGAACATCTTGGATTTCTGACCCATAGGCCCCCGCGTTCATGCGCAAAGCGCCGCCGATGGTGCCAGGAACGCCGGACAGAAATTCAAGGCCGGTGATGTCCGCGCGCGCGGCGGCCCGCGCAACTTGAATGTCCATCGCCATCGCGCCGGTTTTAACAATCCCGTCGCGAATCTCAATTTTAGAGAAACGCGCGCCTAAACGGATGACCACACCGGCGACGCCGCCGTCGCGCACCAGCAAATTCGACCCCGCTCCGATGACGGTGATAGGAATGTCTCGCGGCGTTTCTAATAGAAAATGGCGCAGGTCGGTTAAATCGGCGGGCGTATAAGCCACTTCGGCGGGACCGCCAACCTTGAACCATGTCATCCGACCGAGATTAAAATTCTCAACATATTCACCGTTTACAGTGGGCAGACGTTCAAGAAGGGGTGTTTCCTTGATCATGAGCTTCACGTCGCCGCCTTTATCTTGGCGCTATCTAATGCGCGCAACTCGTCAGGCAAGGCGTTGGCCCAAGATGTGATCGAGCCTGCGCCCAGGCAAACAACCAGATCATCCGGTTGGCTCAGCCGGTGAATTATGGTGGCGAGGCCGGCGGGGTTCTCCATTATCTCGACGGAGCGGTGTCCTCTTGTCTGCATGCCTTGAACCAGCGCAGCGGCGTCAATTCCCTCAATTGGGTCCTCGCCTGCGGCGTGAACCGGTCCCACAACAACGGTGTCAGCATCGTTAAAGCAGGTGCAGAATTCTTCGAACAATGCCATCAGCCGTGTATATCGGTGGGGCTGCACCACAGCGATAACGCGCCCCTTGGCAATGCCGCGCGCGGCGTTCAGGACGGCGGCGATCTCTACGGGGTGATGCCCGTAATCATCGATGATAGTTACACCGTTTGCATCGCCAGTTTTTGTGAAGCGTCGTTTGACGCCAGAAAATTTACGCAGTCCATCGGCAATCTGTTCATCAGGAATTTTCATTTCGAGCGCCACCGAGATTGCCGCCAGCGCGTTTGCGACATTGTGATCGCCAAACATTGGCAGCAGGAGCCCATCCAGGGTTCGGCTTCCATCGTTCCTGGTTTCAATATCCACGCTAAATTGCGTGCCTTCAGACGTAATACGAATATCACGCCCCTTGATTTCTGCCTGCGGACTGAACCCATAGGTGACAATTCGCCGGTCGCTGATTTTACCAATCAAGGCCTGTACGTCAGGATGGTCGATGCACAAAACGCCAAACCCGTAGAAGGGAATGTTTTGCACAAAGGTTTTGAACGCTTCTTTTTCGGCTTCGAAGGTGCCGTAATGGTCTAAATGTTCAGGGTTCAAGTTTGTGACAACGGCGATTGTCGCGGGTAATTTCGTGAATGTACCGTCCGATTCATCAGCTTCAACGACCATCCACTCACCGTCGCCCAACCGAGCATTGGTGCCGTAGGCGTTTATTATGCCGCCGTTGATAACCGTTGGGTCAAGCGAGGCTGCTTCTAAAATTGACGTGATCATCGACGTGGTCGTCGTCTTGCCGTGGGTGCCGCCGACGGCGACCGACCATTTCAGCCGCATCAATTCGGCCAGCATTTCGGCGCGCCGAACAGCAGGGATCATCCGCGCCTTGGCCGCGACGATTTCCGGGTTGTCCTGTTGTATCGCGGACGACACGACAAGGACTTGGGCGTTGTCGAGGTTGCGGGCATCATGTCCAATGGTGACCGAAATTCCCAGGTCGCGTAGGCGTTGTACATTGGCACCGTCGGAGACATCGCTACCTTGAACCTGATACCCCAAATTATGTAAAATTTCTGCAATGCCAGACATGCCGATTCCGCCAATGCCAACGAAATGCATGACGCCGATTGAAAGGGGCATCGCTCTCATGCCATCTCTTTCTGTTCGGTTATTCCGCTCGGGCTTCCATTGCTGCAGGTGACGCTGACGACGACTTCCGCCAAACGGCTGGCGGCTTCAGGAACGCCCAGCTGGGCGGCGCATCGTGCTGCGGTCGCAACAGTTGCGGGTATTGAAAATAACGATGTCAGACGTGTGGACAGCGTGGTTTTGTTGAAGTCGGCGTTTGGAATCATCCAGGCACCGCCTGAATCGCATAGACGCGCTGCGTTGACCGTTTGATGGTCGTCGACAGCGTGGGGATAGGGCGCCAGAATAGCGGGCCTTCCGGCGGTGGTGATTTCGGCGATGGTCGATGCACCTGCCCGGCAAATTAGTAAGTGTGCGGTTTGAATGCGTGCGGGGATGTCATCAAAAAAGGTGCGAAGGTCGGCGTCGATTTGGGCGTTGGCGTAGATGCTGCGGACCCGCTCCAGGTCTTCGTCGCGGCATTGTTGAACCACGCGGATACGCGCCCTTAAATCTTCCGGTAACGCGGCTAGGGCGTCTGGCGTCACGTCGCTGAAGATGCTCGCGCCCTGGCTGCCGCCGACAACGAGCAGATGAATAGGATCGTCGTGTCCAAATACAGGATAGGGCAAGTTATGTAGTGCGGCGATGGCGGCTCGAACGGGGTTCCCTGTCCATATGTTGCGTGCATGATCTGAATTGCGAAGATATAAGGTCACCTTGAATGCGGTCGCGATACGTGTCGCTTTGGGGGCCAGGAACCGATTTGCGCGCCCCAACACGGCGTTTTGTTCATGAATGACGGTCTTGATCCCCAAATGGCTTGCGGCCAGCAAGGTCGGTACGGTGGGATAACCGCCAAATCCAACCACAACCGCAGGTGACAGGTCTTTGAGCAAACGGCGCGCCTGAAAATAACCAACGACTAATTTGGAAACGGCGACGAGCTTTGCAATGGGGCCGCGTCCGCTCACTCCGGCGGCTTTGATGAAATAAGTATCTAGCCCGGCAAGCAGTGCCCCCACTGGAGGTTTGCGGGCTGGCGGCGCGGATACAGGGCTGGGGGATGGGGAATAGGATTCGCCACGCTTATCCGTTATAAGCGCAAGCTGGAATCCTTGATGCGCCAGTTCCTGCGCCAAGGCTTGCGCGGGAAATACATGGCCGGCAGTCCCGCCGCTCGATAGCACAACTAACTTTCTGGGTAGGTTCATTCCTGACCTCCCACGCGTTTTCGCGTCAACGCCAACAACGCGCCCATGCCAAATGCGAGCGCGAGCAGTGAAGATCCGCCGTAGGAAATGAATGGTAAGGTCATGCCCTTGGTCGGCATCAGATTGATGGTGGAGGCCATGTTGATTAGGGCCTGAAGACCGAATTGAAGCAAGAGGCCGGTGGCGGCCAATACGACAAACAGGTTGGAATCATGCAAAATTCGTGAAAATCCGCGCACGAGGATGGCCGCGAACAAAAGGACGATGAAGAGACAGGCAATAAGGCCGAATTCCTCGCCAGCAACAGCCAGAATGAAATCGGCATGGGCGTCGGGTATATACACTTTCACTGTACCGTGTCCCGGTCCGCGACCTAGCAATCCGCCGTTCAAAAACGCCTCCATGGCGCGGTCGACTTGGTAAGTATCCCCGGCTGAAAGATTAAGAAACCGGTCGATTCTATTGGCGACATGGGGAAACAGCAGATAGGCTCCAATGCACGCTACAAACCCCAAGACGCAGAACAATCCAACCCATATCATGGGTAACCCCGCCAGGAACCACTGTGAAAACCAGATGACCGAAATCACGATGGCCTGGCCGACGTCGGGTTGCATCAGCAACAACGCCATAACGGCAGCGTACAAACCTGCGGACATCCAGTACCCCGGAATGTCCGCCCCCAGGCGCCGGGATGCAAAAATCCAAGCGGCTATGATGGCGAACGCAGGTTTGACGAATTCAGAGGGCTGCACCGACAACCCAGAAATCACGACCCAGCGTTGTGCACCCTTGATTTCGGGGCCGATCAGTAAAGTCAGCACCATAAGCGCAATTGCCCCGCCAAAGGCTATGGCGGATAACCGTCGAACACCGCGAACCGTTAACATGGACACAAAGAGAAGCACGATGATCGACGGAAACAAGACGATGGATTGTCGACGGACGAAATGCAGCGGATCCAGGCCGATCCGCTCGGCGACGGGTGGACTGGCGGCGAAGATCAACATCATGCCAAAGGCCATGAGCACGCCGATCCCCAAAAGGGTCCAGCGATCAACGGTCCACCACCATCGCCCAAAGATCGAGCTGTCATCACGCGCGATTGCGGGCATCAGACTCTCGCCTCCGCAGCATATTCGTGGGCTAGTCCTTGGTTGTTTAATGTCGCGACGATGGCGGCGAACGTCTCGCCGCGCACTTCGAAATTCGGAAACTGGTCGTAGGATGCGCAGGCGGGCGACAACAGGACGACAGGTTTGCCACGTTGGGATTTCTGCGCCATTGCATGTGCGGCTAACACGGCGGGTTCAAGTTCTCCGGACATGTCCACTGGAACCGCGTCGGCGATGACGGCGCGAATGTCGCCAGCGGCCGCACCGATTAGGAAAGCGTGTTTAATGTGAGGTAGATATGGCAGAATCTGGTCCAGGCTGCCGTCCTTGCCCAGGCCACCGGCAATCCAGTAAATTGCGTCGTAACTCGCCAACGCGTTCGCAGTCGCGTCCGGGTTGGTTGCCTTGCTGTCATTGACGTAGCGCACGCCTTTTATAGTCGCGACGATTTGCTGGCGATGGGGCAGGCCGGGATAGGTTTGGAGACCCTCAATGATGGGCTTGAGGGGCAGCCCAGCTGCGCGCGCTGCCGCGAAGGCCGCTGCGGCATTTTGCGCATTGTGGCGACCCGGCAAGGTCTCGATATCGTTCAGCGACAAGATGGATTCAGCCGCGCCGTCCATGTCGTCGTAGAGAACGCCGTCTTCAATGTACACGCCGCCAGACGCCACTTTCATAACCGAAATGGGAATGATCCTTGGTCCGCCCTGGGCGCGTAATTCTTCATAGGCCGCCAGCGTGTCGGGGTCGTCGATTCCAACAATGGCGGTTCCGCCAGATACCATGCCTTCGAAGATGCGTTTTTTCGCAGAAATATAGCCCGCGAAATCTCCATGCCGATCAATATGGTCGGGGCTTAGGTTCAACAAAATTGCAATGTTAAACGCCAGAGTGGGCGTCAGGTCCAATTGGAAAGAGGACATTTCCAGGACGTAACGACTCCCCTTCGTGCCGGGTACATCCTGGGGATCCAGATCAAGCGCCGGGCGGCCAAGGTTACCGCCCACTTGCGCGGGCTCTCCCGCAGTTTCAAGGATATGCCCGATCAACGCGGTCGTCGTGGATTTGCCGTTCGTGCCCGTTATCCCGATGAATTGCGCGTTGGTTTGTTCGCGCGCTAGCAATTCAATGTCGCCGATAATTTCGACGCCTGCCGCGCGCGCTTGCGCTGCAACAGGATGCGGGGTGGGGTGGGTGTGCGGAATACCAGGGCTGAGGACAAGCGAGTCAATTTCCGACCACGTGGTGTTGGATATATCTGTCGTGGCGAGACCATCGTGCGCGGCGTCGTTGCGGCGGGCTTTATTATCGTCCCAGGCGCGGACATCGGCGCCTCCTTGCAACAATGAGTGCGCCGTCGCCAGCCCAGACCGTCCCAGACCCATGACGGCGATAGTTTTTCCGGAGAAGGAACGAAGTTTTATCACGATGCCCCTATCTCAGTTTCAATGTTGCGAGACCGAACAACGCCAAAACGACGGCGATGATCCAGAAGCGGATGACGATGGTCGATTCCGCCCAGCCTTTTTTCTCGAAATGATGATGCAGCGGCGCCATCGCGAAGACGCGCCGTCCGGTCAATTTGAACGACGCGACCTGAATAATGACCGACGCCGTTTCCAGGACAAACAGGCCGCCAATGATCGCCAGCACTAATTCGTGTTTGGTGACGATGGAGATGGCGCCAAGAGCCCCACCAACCGCGAGCGATCCGGTGTCCCCCATGAACACCATCGCGGGCGGCGCGTTAAACCACAGGAACCCGAGACTTGCGCCGACCAGCGCGCCGCAAAAGACCGCGAGTTCGCCGGCACCTTCAATGTAATGAAGTTGCAGATAGCCGGAAAATACGGTGTTACCGACCAGATATGAAATGAGTCCGAAACATCCCGCCGCGATCATCACCGGTACAATCGCCAGCCCGTCCAAGCCGTCCGTCAAATTGACCGCATTCGACGTCCCAACCAACACGAACGCCGCGAAGGGGATGAAAAGCCATCCCAATTGAATGAGCATGTTTTTAAAGAAAGGAACCGCCACGGCGCCGGATAATGGGGCACCCGTCAACGACATGGCCCAATACGCCGCAATTGCCGCGATCAATAATTGGAACATCAATTTGACCCGGCCCCGAAGACCTTTCGAATTTTGTTTTGTCAGTTTTAGATAGTCATCGGCGAAACCAATGGTGCCAAACCCGACGGTTGCGAACAGAACTAACCAAACAGATTCATTTTGAATGTCGGCCCAGAGCACGGTGCTGATGGTGAGCGACAACAGAATTAGAAATCCGCCCATCGTCGGCGTTCCCGCCTTCTTTAAATGGGTGTCCGGAACGTCTTCACGGATATTGGACGCGTTACCCTGCTGGCTTTTCAACCAACTGATAATCGTCGGACCCAGAATAAAACTGATAGTCAGCGCCGTTATGATCGCGCCGCCGGTTCGGAAGGTTAGATACCGGAACAGGTTCAAGAACTGAATGTCTTCGGCGAGTGGGGAAAGGAGGTTAAACAACATGGCTACGCCTACCGTCCTTTCGCTATTTGATAGGGTTGATTCAAAGCCAGGAGAGCCTCGACGACGACAGCCATGCGGCTGCCGAGTGACCCTTTGACCATGACGATGTCGCCGGGTGAAAGAGCGTCAAGAAGAGGCGTCATGATTTCCTGGCTACTATCGGCATGGCGCGTCGTAATATCTGAAGGGAGCGCGGCGGCTAAGTGCGCCATATCTGCCCCGACCGTGTAGACAAGGTCGATGTTGTTGCTGGTGATTGCGTCCACGAGGCCGACGTGAAGCGCGGATGATTCCGAACCCAGTTCCAACATATCGCCCAGCACCGCGATTCGTCGTCCTTTGGGGGCTACGTCCACCGCGCCCAGAACGTTCAAAGCTGCGCGCATGGATGTCGGGCTCGCATTGTAACTTTCATCGATCAACAACATTGAACCTGACGGTGTCTCGATTGATGTGTGCGCACCTCGACCGGGCAAGGGCCTTAAATCAGCCAGGACTTTGGCTGCTTTTCCTGCATCGGCGTCAAGCGCACTGACGGCAGCTAGCACCGCAAGACTGTTCAGAACCCAATGGTGACCCGGTGCGCCGATTGTGTAGCGAATAATTTCGCCGTCAATCTGCGCCGCTACATCGCTGTGGCTGCCTTGCACATCAGCGTCGATGAGGCGGGACGTTGCGTCGGCGTGGGTGCCAAAAGTACGAATGTCGGTCACATTCGCCGCCAGTGCGGCGTCTCTCAATTGCTCGAAATACGCATTGTCGCGGTTCAATATGGCGATTCCATTCGTATTCATGCCCACGAATATTTCTGCCTTGGCCGCAGCGATGGCGGATTCGGATTGGAAATATTTCAGATGAACCGCGTCCACATTGGTGATGATGGCGATATCCGGGCGGGCCAAGCGGGATAACATGTCAATTTCGCCCGGATGGTTCATGCCCATTTCAAATACGCCATAGCGTGCCTCGGCGGGCATCCGCGCCAGGCTCAGCGGGAGACCCCATTGGTTGTTTAAATTACCCTGCGTCGCGCTCGTCATACCTTGGCGTCCCAGGACCAGCGCAAGGGCTTCCTTGGTACTGGTCTTTCCCATGCTGCCTGTAACCGCGATTATTTTTGCGTGGCCACGGTTTCGCGCCGCACGGCCTAAATTTTTAAGGCCCGTGGTTGTGTCTTTGACAATGAGAAGCGGCGCATTGGTGTTTGCGGCGACATCGCCGGACACCATCGCCGCCGCTGCGCCACTTTCCAGGGCGGAGGCGACGAAGCGGTCGCCATCATGATTGGGGCCCTGAATGGCGACGAATAAATCGCCTGAATTCAAAGTACGGCTGTCGATGGAAACGCCATTAGTCTTCCAGGGCACGGTGGAGACGCCGCCAGTCGCGACGGCGGCTTGTTCCGATGTCCAAAGCGCGGTCATGGCACCTCACCTTCAATTGTGAGGGCTGATCTTATGGCATCCGCGTCATTAAAAGGGTGCGTTTGGGTTCCGATAACTTGGCCGGTTTCGTGCCCTTTGCCCGCGATTAACAGGCCGTCCCCAGCATCGAGTCTTTCAATGGCGGCGTGGATGGCGTCGGCGCGGTCGCCAATTTCGGCAGCGTTAGGACAGGCGTTTAAAATAGCGGTGCGGATGGCGTGGGCGTCTTCGGTGCGCGGGTTGTCATCGGTGATAGTCACCCGGTCCGCTAATTGCGCGGCGACGGCGCCCATTTCGGGACGTTTCCCCGCATCACGGTCGCCACCACATCCAAACACGACACTTAGTTTACCGGATATATGGGTTCGTAAGGCGTGCAAGGCTGTCGATAGGGCATCCGGTGTGTGTGCGTAATCGACATAAATTGGCGCACCAGTAAGGCTCATGCTAATTTTTTCTAATCGGCCGGGCACGCCCGTCAGTTTTTGTAAGGCGCGAGCCGCTGTCGCAGGGTTGGCGCCGCATCCAATCACCAGCGCCAGCGCGCATAACGCGTTGTCGATTTGGAAGGTGCCAGGCAAGGCGAAACTGACAACGCAGCTGTGACCCATGATCTCCAGCGAAAGCGTCCAACCATCACCATGTGGTGTGGCTGCATGGTAGCCAACATCGAGCGCGGCTTCGCCGTCATAATTGCGCCCATATGTCAGGAGCTGGCAACCGCGTTCTGCCGCCAGCTTTGCGATGGCGGTCTTTTCAACCGCATCACCGGGTGCGACCGCGATGCCGCCGGGCTTCAACAAGGTGTCGAAGAGCCGCATTTTAGCGCTCCGGTATGCCGTCATCGAGTGATGATAATCGAGATGGTCGCGTGTCAGATTCGTGAACGCGGCGGCGGTGATGTCGACGCCGTCGAGGCGGCGCTGATCCAATCCGTGGCTTGACGCCTCCAGCGCCAAATGGTCCACGCCATTGGCTTTTAAGGCCGCCAACATTTCATGCATCCTGACGGGGTCGGGCGTTGTCAGTCCTCCAGGCCCGGATTCCATATCCGGCGCAGTGAGGCCAAGGGTGCCGGCGGACGCGGCGCGATATCCCATTGCGGTCCAGATTTGCCGTGTAAAGGAGGCGACGGAGGTTTTGCCATTGGTGCCGGTAATGGCTGCGACTGCCGCAGGTTGCGCGCCATGGAAGCGCGCCGCCATGCGAGCCAATCGCCGTCGCGGGTCGGGGTCCGTAATGACTCCGATATCATCCCATTTGGCGCCGTCGGTCCAGTCTTTCAAGTGGAATCCGGATGGCGCAAGGATGGCGACCGCCCCGTTTTTAAGCGCCTGGGGAATAAAGCTGCGCCCATCCACGGCCGACCCTGGCAAGGCGGCGAACACATGACCCGGCAGAACATTTCGGCTATCAACCGAAAGTCCGGTGATTTCCAGGTCAGGTTTAAGGCGCTCCAAAGTCACGTCGTTCGTTTCCGTTATTTCCACCAGCTCAATAAGATGCAAGTCGGCGGCCCTCTGGTTTCAATTCAATATCCAGCTGGCGCAAGACTGCTGGCGCTTGTTCGTCTGTTGGTCCGACGCCGAGCAAGGGCGCCGCGTGTTCCACAATGCGGCTCACGACGGGGGCTGCTACCCACCCGCCGGTTGCAAAACCGTGCGTTTTTGTGGTGCCTTGAGGTTCGTCCAACACGACCAAAACCACATAGCGGGGATCTGTCATAGGGAATGCGCCGACGAAAGATGAAATCAGGGATCGTCGATTATATCCCTGGCGTCTTGCCTTCTCCGCCGTGCCGGTTTTGCCGCCGACCAGATAACCCGGCGCCGCGGCCTTGCCGCCCGTGCCTTTCGCGACGACAAGGCGCATCAACCGCCGAAGGTCCTGCGATGTCTCCTCGGACATAACGCGGTCGCCGCGGGGGGGTGGGTTCGAGGCTTCACTCTCGGGCTGTCGGTGGATCAATGTCGGGCGATTGAGAATGCCGCCATTGACCACGGAGGAAACGCCAACTGCTAGTTGCAATGGGCTGACGGCAAGGCCGTGGCCATAGCCGATGGTCATGGTGTTGATCGGGCGCCAAGGTTTCGGCGTCAGGGGCGTCCCAACCTCGGGCAGCTCGATTGGGGCGGGGCTCAATAATCCAAGCTGCGACAGAAATTCTCGTTGGGCGTCGCCCCCAACGTCGCGGGCCATTTTCGCCGAGCCAATGTTCGACGAATACATGAATATTTCAGGGACCGAAAGCCACCGTTTTTTGGCGTGATAATCACGGATGGTGAACCGAGACACCCGGATTGGCTTGGTGGCGTCGTAACCATCCTCCATGCTGACGACCCCGTAATCCAACGCCATGGCCGTCGTAAATATTTTGAAGGTGGAGCCAAGTTCGTATACGCCTAGGGTTGCGCGATTGAATCGTTGATTGTCGCTGGCGCGTCCTTGCGCGTTAGGGTCAAAATCCGGCAGCGAGGTCATGGCCATGACGTCTCCATGACGCGCATCCAGAATAATCCCAGTCGCCCCAATGGCGCGATGTGTTGACATTGCGGCCATGAGTTCGATCCGCAGCAAGTGCTGCAGTCGCACATCCATGGTTAATGCGATGGGGGCGGCATTGCTGCGCAGGGCGGTGTCAAAACTCTTCTCGACGCCCGCCAGTCCTTTGTTGTCGATATCGACATACCCCAAAACATGCGCCGCCAGGGGACCGTGCGGATAAACCCTCGTTTCGGCGCTTTGGAATTCAACGCCGGGTATGCCCAATTTGATAATATCCCATTGCTGGCGGGGGGATAGATTTCGCTTCAACCATACGAAGCCGCGGTTGGATTTCAGCTTAGCGGCGATTTCCGCCTCCCGTAAGCCCGGCAACGTGGAGACCAGCAGATGGGCGGCTTCGTCAGCATCGAGAATTTTGCGGGGATTGGCGAACAGGGATGCTGTTTGCAATGTAGTCGCGAGAATTTCACCGTTTCGGTCAACAATATCAGCGCGACCCATGCGCAATTCCGAGGCGTGCGGCGCATGTGCGGCGCGGGGCTCCAGGGCGTCTTGAAATAGGGCGATGTTCACCAGACGAACGCCGACAACGGCGAAGCCAAGAATTAATACGGTGCCGCTGATCAGCAGTCGTGTTCGTCCGGTTTCCAAAGCGACGTCGTTTCGTTCATCGCGGCGGATGGGCGTACAGGGTTGCGCGAAGGCGGGTTTAATGTGTCGACGTGGCCGTATCGTGCGTCGGCCGCGCCGTAATCGCCCAAGCATTGATGTCCCAAATTTTGATATCAATGAGATGTTCATGCGGCGATCCCTATTCCGTCGCCTGTGGTGACACGGAACGGGCGGATGCAGTGCGGGCCGATCCAGAGCGGGCCGATACCGGACGATACGGTGCAAGGGGTGCCGCGCTTTGTTGGACGCCGCCAACGCCGCCGAAATCAATATCGCGGGTTGGTAGGCTGTCCAGGTCGCCAATCTGCCTTGTTTGCAAGGGGTGCAAGCCAGGCAGCATTTTCCGGCTCAATTCGTCAATCCGTTCGGGCCGACTGAGAAAACTCCATTCCGCCTTGAGAACATGAACGGTGTTTTGCTCCAACAATATCTCTTTGTTCAATTGACTCAGTTGAGCTTCCAATTGCTCGACCTTGTAAGTGATGTGGAACAGCGCAAATCCGGTGACGCTTGCCAGGCAGACATAGACAACGGCTGCAAACGCTTTCATGCCGCCACTCCTAATTTGCTCTTCGGGTCGGAGTGGACCGGTGCCGATGTGCGTTCGGCGGCGCGCAGCCGAGCGGAACGGGCGCGTGGATTACGTCTCAATTCATCAGCGTCGGGTGTGATTCCGGACCGGGATAGTAGTTTGAAACTGGGGGCCTGCGTCTCACCCGTATCCGGCATGTGTCGCGATCCGCGCGGCGCGCCGCCACTACGGTCTCGCAGGAAGGTTTTGACGCAACGGTCCTCCAGCGAATGAAACGACACAACGATCAGCCGTCCGCCGGGGCGCAGCACGGTTTCTGCCGCCGCCAGACCGCGCCGCAATTCACCCAACTCGTCATTCACGTGAATGCGCAGGCCTTGGAAGGTGCGTGTGGCGGGGTCGATGCCGTCGCGTGATTTCGGCACGACGCGTCGTACGATATTGGCCAGTTGCGCGGTCGTTTCAATGGGCGCGGTGTTACGAGCGTCGATAATAGCCCGCGCGACCCGGCGCGCGCGTCGTTCTTCGCCAAAATTATGGATGATGTCCGCCAAGTCGGATTCGTCGGCGGTGTTCACCAAATCGGCGGCGCTGGGGCCATCTTGTTCCATGCGCATGTCCAGTGGACCATTCGCCCGGAATGAAAAGCCGCGTTGGTCTTCGTCCAATTGCGGCGAGGACACGCCAAGATCCAGCGCGACGCCGTCAATACTGCTGCCGTCAACGCTGTTGTCGTCGACAAGTTCCGCCAAGTCGCCGAAACGACCGCGCACGACATTCAGGCGACCAGGGTAATCCCCCACCATTTTCTGGCCCCGCGCTACGGCGTCAGGATCGCGATCAATCGCCAAAACAGAGCATTCGGCGGCGTCTAAAATCGCGCGGGTGTACCCGCCGGCACCAAAGGTCCCATCGACATAGGCCCCGCCGTCATGCGACGCCAGCAAGAATAGAGCAACGTCCAATAGGACGGGGACGTGAATGGGGTCGTTGCTGCGTGGGGGGGGTGGGCTAGTCATACGAACCGTCCCCATTGGAAGTTTGACCATTGGAATTTGGCCCGTTGGCGTTCGAAGGCCGTGTATCCGAAGTTTGACGTCCGCGCGGCAAGGTGCGGCTGCGGGCGCGGGCACGGGTGGTTTCGGCATGTGCTTCATAAACGCTAGGTCGCCAAATCTGGAATTGCGACCCGCCGCCAACAAACAAAGCCCGGTCTTTAATATCTGCGAAGGCGACAAAATCCGGAGGCAGGACAATGCGGCCGTCCCCATCAATAGAAATTTTCTGAGCGTCGGCGAGAATGACTGCAGAGAAATCCTCTTCCTCATCGGAAAACATGTCGTATTCGTTTTCGATCTGGTCCGACAATTTCTGGATATAAGCCCGATCGACGGCGATCAAAGATTCGCTGCGCGGTGATGGAAAGACATAGACCACCCGACCCGGGCCCGATGAGGATTGACCGGACCCCGATGGCAATTCGGCACGGAAATCGGCGGGCAGGGAAACCCGGCCTTTCTTGTCGATCTTGTTTTCGTGTCGTCCAGTAAACAGCGCCATGACGGCTAAAATTTCCCAATACGCGTTTGGTGGGCACGAACCCCCGTGTAAACATCCAGCAGGTAAACGATCTGACCCGTCCGGAATATGACCGGCCAAAGTCCACCCAAATCTTCACACGCACCCGTAACATGACGATTATGCCAATTTATGGGATAGCATGGAATATCATGGAAATCTGTGGGAAGTCAAGAAAAGCATAGTAAATAATTTGTGGAATGAGGGTGTTTTATTGTTCTCATAAATAAACTGCTCATAGATGATCTCAATATAGACAGCGCAATAACTTGTGTATTTATGAATAATGAAATCATTGCTGCGAATCGAGTTCATATTATGTTCTCATTATGTTCTTTTAAAGAAGATGTTGCGCAACGGTGAAGTAATGGGCTTGGGTTGATTTAGGCATGATCCAAGGGGGATGCAGCGTCCGAGATCGGTGGACCTGGTTCGAATGAGCGGACCGGACCGCGGACCGTCTATATACTCCAACGCGCCCTGCTCGAGCATTCTATGCCTGGTGTGAGCCGCGCGGGGTGTTGCTTTCCATCGCCATGCCCTGCGCCTAGGTAAGGTAGGACTAATCGGTGATGTTGCGGCGTTTGCCTCCTGGGTTTGTTGGGCTGGCC
>JAPKDL010000158.1 GCA_028822585.1 Alphaproteobacteria bacterium
CGCCGCCCGCGCATCCCTTCCTTACATATTTACTATGTCATACAACTGCCACAAACTTTAAACTCGCTTGGGCGAAACAGACGGCCCCCATTATCTGATGAGGGTCGTACAACTCTTAATCCTATCGATTTAGTCACCGGCTCGTATGATTAACTTACCGGTCGTGATACCAGCCCCAAACAAACGTTGCGGCGACGCTCAACAACTGACTGGCGACTGTATATTGGGCTCAGTTAGATTTGTCTAGCGTTTTGAACAAAAAAAATTAAAAAAAATTCAACAACACCAAAACACCCTACGCCACCTCGCCTACAACAATCCAAGAGACCGCAATTCACGCACCAATTCCGGCGGCATATCGGCGTTTTCCGCGCTGTCGCCCGAATCCCTTGGCGCGTCTGCAGCTGACAAATATCTCCATCCTTGAAACGCCCGGCGGCGGCGATGATCCGTGAGCGTTAATGTCGGGTCCAACATAATCCGGCATCGCCGCACGCCTTCTGTGTCGCGGAACGTCTCCAGTCCAACAATCCGTTGCCGCACCTGCAGAACACCCTTGATTACCCAATAGATTGACCCGCCATCGAGTAACTCATCCCCGCGCGTCGGCTTTTGCCGGGTTTGATGCCACAATTTACTTTCACCGTTATCCGCACGTCGACGGGCCTGAACTGCCGCTAAATGATCTACGGTCTCGATTCCAACGCTGAGTTTTATGAGATGTAGCGGCATAAATGCTGTTTTCGTAAAAGTCCCTTTAAAAAGTCCGACGTCAAAGCCTCAAGCCCGCCGGCTACGTCTGACAGGCGTCGTTCTTTCGCCGCGTCCAAATCACTTGCAAAGGTGTCAGCATCTCGCCGACAGCCGTAACATGCTATCTAATGACACGGCCATCGGCGGGCGTCCCCTGGTAAAGATAGACCTCCAACGTGCCGCCGAGCCCGTTCTTTTCATGCGCGAGCCCGCCACCACTGCGTCGGCCGCACCTGCCTGAACCTCCGAGCACATCTGGATCCTACCGGTTTCAAGCGTCGACAAATAACCCTTCAAGGTGCCTTCAGTTGTCCGGAGCCAATCCAGGAATTTGCCTCGCATCGTGTCAACTATGACTTCAGTGCGCGCCACAGCTTCGGGAACGACATTCGGCGACCCTGCATTAACATTCATGATTTAATATTCATCAATCCGTCCCATTCAATCTACCCGGAGCACCAACAGTGGTTCACCTTCCACAACCTGGTCGCCAACGGCGTAGCGGACATCCTCGACAACGCCTTTTGACGGCGCGCTGATCGTATGCTCCATCTTCATCGCTTCGAGTGCGACCAACGCCTGACCCAGCTTCACTGAATCCCCGGCCGCCACATGCACTGCGCTCACGCGGCCCGGCATCGGCGCCGTTAACGTGCCGCCCAAGCCACCCGCCACCGCATCTTCAAAGGGATCAGCCACAACCAACACATGACTTTGTCCATGCAGAATAACATGGCGTTCGGCTTTGCGCCGGATGATTGTGGCGGCAATCCGCATTCCGTCGATCACCGCGTAAAGGGGCCCGGCGCCGCCCTCGTCGCCAGGCGCCGCCGCAGCTAACGCCCCTGAGGCGCGTACAGGCCCCGAGGGCAGGTCGAAGACGAAACCTGACCCTTCATACCCGACATTGAATTCTATGATTGCGTCGCCATCCCAAAATCGTAGAAGTGAGTCACCCTGCCCATTCAAACGCCACCCATCCCGCGCACTCCAGGGCGAGGCCGCATCGCTTTGCGACGCCCGCTCCAGTTCAAGCAATTCACCCAGCGCAGCGGCCGCCAACACCAGCGGCGACGCAGGACCCAAATCCGGAGTTAAATCCGCAATATAGGTTTCAATAAATCCGGTTTCCAATTCCGCCGCCAGGAACGCCGGGTGCGCCGCAATGGCGGCTAAAAATGCGCGATTGGTCACGACGCCAACGACTTCCGTCGCCGCCAGCGCGCCACTCATCCGCCGCATCGCCGCGTTCCGATCTTGATCCCAGGTGACGATCTTGGCGATCATCGGATCATAGAACATGGAGACTTCATCGCCGCTGCGCACTCCGGTGTCGACCCGGACATTGGCGCTTTCCGGCGGAAAGACCAAATGGTCGAGCCGCCCGGTTTGCGGCAAAAAATTTCGCGCCGGGTTTTCCGCGTACAACCGAACTTCCACCGCGTGGCCGTCCACAGTCAAATCATCCTGAGTCATGGGCAGGGGCTCCCCCGCCGCGATGCGAATTTGCCATTCCACCAAATCAACGCCGGTGATCATTTCCGTCACCGGGTGTTCAACCTGCAGACGGGTGTTCATTTCCATGAAGAAGAAATGGCCCGATTCCGACGCGTGCTGTCCCTCAACAATGAATTCCACCGTCCCCGCGCCGACATAGCCAATCGCCTTGGCCGCCGCAACCGCCGCCTGTCCCATTTCAGCACGCACGGCGTCGTTCAAACCCGGGGCCGGCGCTTCTTCCACAACCTTTTGATGGCGACGTTGCAGCGAACAGTCCCGTTCAAACAAATGAACCACCGCCCCTTGCGAATCCGCGAATATCTGCATTTCAATATGCCGGGGCCGGGTGACGAATTTCTCCACCAGGACCATATCGTCGCCGAACGCCGAGGCCGATTCCCGCTTTGCGCCTTCAAGCGCCTTTTCAAACTCTTCCGGGACATCCACCCGGCGCATGCCGCGTCCCCCGCCGCCCGCCGAAGCCTTGATGAGAACCGGGTAGCCAATTTCAGCCGCCGCGCCGGCCAATGTCTCCAAATCCTGCGCCGCGCCGTGATACCCGGGCACGAGCGGCACGCTGGCCGATTCCATCAAGGATTTGGCGTTGCTTTTCGACCCCATGGCGCGAATAGCCTCTGCCGGTGGACCGACGAACACCGCCCCCACCGCCGCGCAGGCTTCCGCGAATTCGGCATTTTCCGAAAGAAACCCGTATCCCGGATGCACCGCCTTAGCCCCGCTTTTACGGATCGCTTCGGTAAGATTCTCAATGGAAAGATAGCTGCTTCGCGCGGGCGCAGCCCCGATGTGATGCGCTTCATCCGCCAAAGCGACATGCATCGCTCCTGCATCAGCGTCCGAATAAACCGCAATCGTCCGAATACCCATCCGCTTGGAGGTTCGTATGACGCGGCACGCAATTTCGCCTCGATTGGCGATCAATATTGAATCAAACATAAGGCTCCTTTTGTACCCACGCGACGCGATATGCGCCAGCGGGAAATCCACGATAACAAGACGACGCCTTAAAAAAAATGCACAGGATCAAAACAAACTATTATTCGGATGAAAGATGGGAGCAAACTAATGGTCTATAGCCTCGAAAGTTTTGTCGCTGAATGCCACGACGCATTGCTGGCGGACGCTGTGGTCCGGAAGGCCGAGAAACGGTCTCTAAAATCCTCAGAAAAGCCTTGGTAGATGACGACTTTATTGCGGAAACCTTGGGTCCCGATAACACGACGACGCGTCAAGCCATCTACGAAGACCCAGATTTGGGTTTTTGTATCCCAGCGCATGTGAATTTGGGTGCCAAAAGATCACCGCCGCATGACCATGGTCCCGCCTGGGCGATTTATGGACAAGCCAAGGGCGTCACCGAAATGAGCGAATAGAAATGCGTCAAAAAACCTAAAAACGGCTTACCGAGTGAAGTCGAATTGGTGAAAAACCACGAGATGGCGCGTGGCTCCGCCTATAGTTTACAACGAGGGAGACCTGCATTCGCCGAGCCGGACATCAGAAATCCGCCTGATTCGCTTTGAAAGCCGGAACATGGACAATGTAGAGCGAGACGCCTTCGTCGTTGCAGGATCATAAGAACTGATCACAGGGTCCGGCACCCACCATATCAAATACTGGTTTTCCGTCAGTGATCAGGAACAGGAAATGCGCTTCAAAGGCCGTATCGGAAACTCCATGAAAAACTAGAAATTGAGCCCCATAGATTTGGAGGCGCGCAACCGGTGGATCGAATGCAGCCGCGCCAAGGACGAAATCTTCAAGCACCCCGATCTCCATTTCTGCCCCTGGTGGGTCGTTGATGGCGATAACAGCCGGGCCCGGTTGAATTGCATCTCGCATTTTCTGAGCCAATTTGATTATGGCGAAATTGAAAAACCTGCGCTGGATCTAACGGAACGCCGCGCAGCGACGGGCTATACACGCCCGCCCATGGGTTAGCAGCGGCTCGTCCCGGGTCTTTGGTAGAGGATTATCGATAGCGCCCATTCTATTCTCTGGACAAAGTGTAAAAACCCGTAAGAGTTAGCTCTTTAGTTTCAAAAGATTTAGGAAACGACAGGTATGCTTGAAGGAATAAAGGTTATTGATTGCGCCAGTTTCGTCGCTGGACCCGCAGCCACGACGATAATGGCCGATTTTGGCGCTGACGTTATCAAGATAGAATCACCGGGGCGCGGCGACCCGTACCGCAACTCGGCCAGTGCCAGCCCAACCAAAGGCACCATGCCACCGCAATGGGTCATCGACAATCGTAATAAAAAAGGTCTTGCGCTCGATCTGAAATCACCAGAAGGCCTTGCGGTTTTGTATGAGATGGTCAAACAGGCGGACGTCTTCGTCACCAACCTTCCGTTCCCCGTGCGTAAAAGATTAAAAATCCGCTACGAAGACTTGGCACCGCTCAACGACCGTCTCATCTACGGGTCGCTATCCGCTTACGGCGAATCCGGACCCGACGCCGACCGGCCCGGGTTCGATAGCACCGCCTTATGGGCGCGCACCGGTTTAATGGATCTAGTAAAGCCTTCTCCTGATTCTGCACCCGCCCGGTCCCTGCCCGCCATGGGCGACCACCCGACCGCAACAGCATTATACGCGGCGATCATGTCGGCAATGTATCAACGCGAAAAAACCGGCAAAGGCCGGCAGGTTTCAACTTCGTTGCTGGCCAACGGAATGTGGTGGAACGCGTTGTACGCCCAAACGGTTCTGTCCGGCGGCCAGGTGCAATGCCGACCGCCACGCGAAGATTCCAGCGACGCGCTCAACAATCTGTACCAAACGAAGGATAATAGATGGATTCATCTGATGATGGCGCATCAACTAAATCGATGGCAGGATTTCATCAAGATCACTGGTCAGGACGCCCTTTTAGGCGACGCTAAATTTGCCACAACCGATGCCCGGATGGAACACCGGGGCGCCTGGATTACGACGCTTGATCAGGTGTTTCTACAAAAAGATTTTGCCACGTGGCGTCAATTATTGACCGACAACAATCTCATCTTCGGATATGTCAGCAAAACCGAGGATTTGCTGGACGACCCGCAAATGCAGGCTAGCGGCGCAATCAAACCGTTGGCGGCGGATAACAGCGGCGCGACCCAAACCATCGACAGTCCGCTTTGGATAGGCGGCGTGGAAAAACGTCCGGCAGGCCCGGCACCAATGCTGGGCGAACATACGGACGAAGTGCTGCGCGATTATGGCTATGACGACGCCGCAATTGAAAAACTGCGCGGCGTCGGCGCGATTCCCTAGGCGCGCATTCTCGATTTCGGGTATAGGCCAAGTCTAATAAACCTCAACGACGACTGGCCGTTATTCAAGAAACAGAGACGTTGAAACGCATGGTTACGGAAATCAGCAACGGCGTTGTCATCGCCTGGAACGGCGAGAAACATTATATCCTTGATCCCGGCGTCGTCGTCTTTGAAGGAAACGAAATCATATTCGTCGGAACAACCTATAACGGCGTTGCAGATGAAAGTATCGATGCGACCGGTCGCATCGTCATGCCGGGGTTGATCAACAGCCATTTGCATGTAACCGACACGCCCTTCACCCAGGGCTTTCTCGAAGATATCGGTGACAAAGGCCCTGCCGGGAGCGCTACTAATTTGGTGTCCCTCTATTCCGTTTTGCCCGAGGTTCGCCACGCCGCAGATCCAGATGCGCAAATCGCCGCGGCGGAATGCACATTTGCGGAGCTTGCCCGCACCGGTTCAACCACGGTCGCCGAACTTGGATACGATTTTGAAATTGGCGGCAATGGCGATATCGCGATCACCGAACGGGTTGCCGATGTGGCCGGGCGCATGGGCTTGCGATGTTATTCCGGCCCCCGCTACCGAT
>JAPKDL010000159.1 GCA_028822585.1 Alphaproteobacteria bacterium
TCTCGTAATAGTGACGATCCATATCGGCAACGGAAAGTTCAACTTTATAAATGGTAGCTTTCTGCGCCATGATTTGTCCCTGAATAGTGAAGATAGGGATGTTCAGAAAACATCATATTCATTTTCGAAGTCTCTGTATAACCACCTCCCGCACTTCCAAGAACCACGACAACGGTTAGACAGATGGTAGTGGTAAGGTTTTTCATACGGAAAGTTTAGGACGGATGGTTTGGGACGAACAAGGTGGAATGGGTGCGTCGGCGATTCCGAAGGAACTGGGGATTGGTCGGGCAAGTATCTATCGGGCACTTGGTTAGGTTCTACTCAACACCCTTTGTATTTCTTACAGTCGCACTCAACGGTACGGTGGGCAAATTATTTAAAATCACCAATTATGCTACCCTATTTTCTACCCCACAAAGTAAACGCCCCTTGAGCGGCGCTCGCGGAGGCGTCTTTCACGGAGTGTGGATGTGGGTTCAATAGTCATATAACTGGCTGTTATTATGACATAATTATGGGTAATTGTCCAACATTCAGGGCATAAATTAGCCTGTACTATTTGAGCGGAAGTCAGTCGAGAACGCTGTAATGTCGCTTCGTGGCCAAGAACGGACCTCAGCAACAGAAATTAGTTGACGCTTTAGTCGCCAAATTTTGCGTTTGCGCCAGGTACAGGTGTTGCCGCTGGCGCCCCCACGAACAAGGCTTTTTCACGGCCTCCGTGCCGTTCTATGAGCTTTGCCTGATCGCTCTTGGCTGCTTGATTAACAGCGTCTGGATCGCAGATTTTGCGCAATTCTCTTTCCATCATTATGAGGACATCGGCGAAATCGGAACTTGAAGCCAAGTCGTACAATTCTTCTCGGTCGTTGTCGAGATCGAACAGCTCCGGCGCATAACCGATGTAGTGATGGTATTTCCATTGACCTTTGCGCAGCATAAATCCGGCAGAAGGTGACCCAGCGGCATGATATTCACTGAACACGGCGCGCTCCCGATCGTCGTCCTTTCTAGCTATATCGAGGAGGGAACGGCCAGGACGAGGTATCTCCTGTTCAAGTGGGGCGCTATTGGGAAACAATCCAAAATTTTCAAGAATGGTTGGGTGCACGTCGAGCAGGCTGACCGGAGTGTCATTGACGCCCGTCGAGACACCAGGTCCGCTCAGGATCATCGGAACAGCGGCGGACTCCAAATAGAAATTAGACTTTCCCCACATGCCACGATGCCCAACGTTGTCACCGTGGTCGCTTGTATAAAGGACGCGTGTAGAGCCGGTTAGATTGCACTTTTCCAACTGGCTGAGAATACGACCAACATTGTGGTCCATCCAGGTTACGAGGCCAAGGTAGGCCGACATTGCGGTTAGGCGCTCTTCTTCATCTCGAAACTGCTCTTCCGTTGGCCAAAAATCGTGGTGCCGTTGAATCCAGGGGTGCCGGGTATAGCCATCTCTCGGATGAAGCTTGCGTGGTGGCAATGCATCACGTGGATAAAGGGAAAGGTATTCTTCGGCAACTACGAGGGGGAAATGCGGCGCAACCAGTCCAACGAACAGACACCATGGTTCACCGTCGTCCGACACGTTATCGAGCCAATCTATTGTCATATCCGTTACCGAAACATCGTATCGGGTGTAGGTCGACTCCCCAGCACCTATCTTGTCTCCCAGCATCCGACCTTCGCGTGGTTGTTGAGAAGGAAGTGGATCGCGAACTGAGCCCCACACCATCCCTTCACTGTTATAGATATGCATAGGAAGGTGCTCTTGATCGAAACCGGTATCATCCTCAACGCTTCGGTAGTGCAATTTCCCAATAGATTCGACGCGAACACCACCCTCTTGCAGGGCATGGCCCCAGCCTTTCACAGCCCCATCATAGGCAAGCGCATTGTCCCAATAACCAATATCGTGCGCATAGGCGCCGGTCGCGAAAGATGCGCGGGCCGGCACGCATATAGGAGAGTTCGTATAGGCATCTCGAAACCTCGTGCCGCTCCCAGCAAGCCGGTCGAGGTTAGGGGTGTGGATATGAGGGTCCCCAGAAACACCCATATAGCGTGGGTCGTGTTCGTCCGACATGATAACAAGAAAATTTGGGCGGTCGTTTTTCATGAATAAGTTTCTTTGTATGTGACTAGAGCAGCCCGATCTACGCGTTTACATTAGGGGCGGGACTTCGGTGCTAGAGTGCTACCGTTGCATGCCCCACTTGTTAATCGTCCACATTTCGACGTTGCGGAACAGGAAATTTTCGACCAGCAAGCCGATGACGATCACGGTGAATAGGGCGGCGAAGACATAAGTCGTCTCCAGATTATCGCCCTTTTCATAGATCATCCAACCAAGGCCGCCCTTGCCGGATTGGGCACCAAAGACCAACTCCGCGCCGATAATGGTGCGCCACGCAAATGCCCAGCCGATTTTCATGCCGGTAAGGATAGACCCAAACGCGGCGGGCACCAGGATCTTGGCGATGTACGAAACGCCGCGAAGGCCATAATTTTGGCCGACCATGCGCTGGGTCATACTAACGCTCATGAACCCAACATGGGTGCTTAACGCAACGGCCCAGAGCACCGAATGGATGGTGACGAAAATCAAACTCGGCGCGCCCAAATCGAACCAGAGGATCGCCAGCGGCAAGAGGGAAATCGCAGGCAGGGGCTGGAACATCGCGGTCATCGTCGACAGGAAATCACTGCCAACGCGCGACATCACCGCAAACACCAGCAAGACAGCGCCAAGCACCATGCCCGCCACATAGCCTTGCACCAAAATCGCGACCGTGATCCAGATTTTTTCGAAGAGCTCGCCGGTCTGTATGGTGTCCCACAAGGTGATTAACGTCGCGCTGAACGGGGGGAACAACAGCTCTTCGACTTCGGCAAGTTTGGTATAGGCTTCCCATAGAACGATTAGCACCAAAAGGACGGTTAGTTTGCGAACCGAGTTGATGTTCGAAATGCGCTCCACGATCGACAGCTTGCGCTCGACATCAACTTGCTCCGTGGCCTTCAAGGAACCGGCTTCTATTTCCGGCCGGATCAAAGTCGTCCCATCCTGTGACGCCGACTCTGTCATTGACCACCTCCTGACAACATCATCATGCCTGCTGCATCCCCCATCGGCGAACCGTGCGATCTTCTAAATTCCGGAACACAAAGTTTTCAATGACTATACCAACGATGATGACGGTGAAGAGCCCGGCGAACACATAGGGCGTTTGGTTTTCCATCTGATTTTGGAAAATAATCCAACCAAGACCACCGGAATTAGATCCTTCCGCGCCAAGTTGGCCCGAGGTGTCCTGAACCTGCCCACCGAATACAAGCTCGGCGGCGATCAAGGTGCGCCACGCAAACGCCCAACCAATGCGCAACCCCGTCAGGATTGCCGGGAACGCCGCAGGCACAAGTATTTTAGCGATGAACATGACACCACGAAGATTATAGTTCTGCCCCACCGCGCGCAGTGTCTCGCTTACCGATTTGAAGCCCACATGGGTGTTCAACGCGACAGGCCAGATTATGGAATGCAGCAGCGTGAAGATGATAGCGTCTTCGCCCAGACCAAACCAGATCATCGCCATCGGCAACAACGCAATCGCAGGGAGCGGGTTCAACATGGCGGTCAGGGTCGTCAACAAATCATCGCCGAAGCGCGTGGTGACGCCAAGAACGACAAGCACTGCTGCAATGCAAATACCGATGGCGTACCCTTTCAGCAATACGCTGATGGAGTTCCAGACATTTTCAAGCAACCCGCCATTCACCACCGAATCAATGAGCGCCACAAAGGTGTCCGAAAAGGTCGGGAACATCAATTCGTGAACATCCCAAATCGTCGTGTAAAGCTGCCAAATCACGATCACGAGAATTAGAACTGAAAACTTCCGTAGCGGTTCAACATTGGAAATGCGTTCGAACCACGTCAACCGACGTTCAACCTCGCCATGCCCCGCCGCGCCCAGCGACTTATGGACGAATTCCGGCCTTACATAGACGCCGTCGGTTAAGGTGATATCAGACACGCCTTTACGCCTCGTCCTCAAGAACACGGTCCGCGAAGATCATTTTGTGGATACGTTCCTGCAGTGCCATGAATTCGGTCTCCCCAACATTCTCATGGCCCAGATGGTGCGCATTGAGTTCCGCCTTCACTTGCCCAGGATGGGGTGACAGGATGAGAATGCGGCTGCCAATGATCACCGCTTCTTCGATAGAATGGGTGACGAACAACACCGTGAACTTGGTGTCTTCCCACAATTGCAAAAGCTCTTCCTGCATTTGCCGGCGAGTCAACGCGTCTAAGGCTGCGAACGGTTCGTCCATTAATAATATGTCGGGCTCCATCGCCATGCCGCGCGCAATCGCAACGCGCTGTTTCATACCGCCGGATAACATATGCGGATAGGTGTTTTCAAATCGCTCCAGCTTAACTTTCCGGATATACTCCATGGCGATATCGTCGGCTTCGCCCCTGGACGAACACTTGCCGCCGTTCAACAAGGCGAAAGTGATGTTCTGCTTCACGGTTTTCCAAGGTAGCAGTTGGTCAAATTCCTGAAACACCATGACACGGTCGGGACCCGGTCGTGATATCACGTTGCCCTTGAGCTTCATCGTCCCTTCGACGGGTTTCATGAACCCGGCGACGCCTTTCAATAATGTCGACTTCCCACACCCGGACGGTCCCAACAACACAAACCGGTCCGATTGGAAGACCTTGAAGTCGACCCGATAGGTCGCGGTGATCAGATGTTCCTTCGTTTTGTATTGTAGCGTAACGCCGGATACATCAAGGATCGGATCAATATCGGGGACGGTGGCGGAGTTCGCCGCCGTCCCAACCATTGTATCACTCATGAATTAGCTACCGTCGAAACCATGATTGTTTTCCCAGTAGTAATCCTTCCAACTTTTCGCCGCAGGAATATCACCGATCTTGTTTAGGAAATTAGCGTATTTCATGGTCTTCTTCGGCTGCATGGAGAAATCCAATTCGCTTTTATCCTTGATCAAGGCCTCAACCGTTTCCGGCTTCATTTTTGACCTTGTATAGCGAATGAACGTCTTGGCGGCCGCCACGGGATTTTTGTCGATCCAAGCAAAAGATTCAGCAAAGGCCGCAACGACAGCAGCGTAAGTTTTCGGGTTCGATTCCTTAAATTTGCGGCTGGCGCTCATCACCAAAACCGAATGCTGTCCCCCAAGAATTTCATACGACGTGGTCACTTTGTGCACCTTGCCGCTTTGCAATTCTTGATAGGAGTACGGCAGAGTCGCAAAATGACTTTTCACCGATTGACCGCCGGACAACATGGCCGCTAATGCTGTTGGGTGCTTCATCGACACCACCAGATGATCTAGCTTTTCCGGCTCATTCCAAATTCCGGCCGCTGCCATTTGCAACGTCACCGCTTGAATCGAAACTTTTGCCGCCGGTGTGGAGATTTTATGATTTTTGACCGTGAGATAATCTTCGATCTTCTTCACGTTGGGATCATTGCTCAGCAGCTTCAACGGCATATCCGCCATAGACACCGCGATCTTAAAACGGCCCTTGGTTCTGCCCCAAAGTTTCAACGCAGGCCCAACGCCGTGGGATCCAAAATCAATTGTGTCGGCCAACAAGGCCTTGTTGATATTGGCACCGCCGCTAATTTTGAACAGCTTCACCTTCAAACCCGACAGTCCTGCCGCTGTCGCATGTTTTTCGACAAGTTTCTGATCTAACACGACATGCAAGGGCACGTATAACAGCCCAAACTGTTGCGCCAGACGAACCGTGTCGGTTTCCGCCGACGCCGGCACCGCAGCGCCAGTCGCCAAAAGTGCAAAACCTGCTGCACTTGCTAATAACCCTTTAATTCGCATAATTACCTCCCTGTATTCATTGTTAACCGTCATTCATACAAACTGGATAAATTTTTTTTATTCTGATCCAAAACAGTAACAATTAATAGCGAACCCGAAATGTGGGCTGGCGTCAAGTGATCCTTCCATCACGGGAATAACAACATGGTCGACTTGAATCCAAAGGAAAAACAACTCTTCGATGAAATTAAGTCGTTATCAGTACAATT
>JAPKDL010000160.1 GCA_028822585.1 Alphaproteobacteria bacterium
GACGATGCGCCCTGGGCCCATCTCGACATTGCGGGGGTGGCTTGGGCGTACAAAGACTCGCCGACGACGCCGAAGGGGGGGTCAGGGTTTGGCGTCCGGCTTCTGGACCGGTTCGTTCAGGATAACTACGAAGGTTAGACAGGAGCGGCGCAGGACGCCGGGTTGATGTGACGGAAATTCGCTTTTATCACCTGCAGCGCCGCCCATTGGAATGGGCGCTTCCGCTGCTCTTAGAAAAAACGCTGGAACGGGGGTGGCGCGCTGTTGTCATGGCTCGCTCTAAAGAGCGCGTTGAAGCGCTGAACGGTTTGTTGTGGACCTATTCGAAGGATGGCTTCTTACCGCATGGCAGCAGTGGGGACCCATATCCGGGACAACATCCTGTTTGGTTGACGGAAACTGATGAAAATCCGAATGGTGCCACCGTATTGTTTCTGACCGGTGGCGCGGAATCGGCGAAGGTTGATCAATATGATTTATGTTGCGAATTATTCGATGGAAACGCCGACGACGCGGTGACGGCGGCTCGCGTACGATGGAAGCGTTATCTTGAATCCGCTCACGGCCTGACCTATTGGTGGCAAAGCGATAATGGGGGCTGGGAGAAAAAAGCCGAAACTAGCGGTTGAAGAACTCTGCGCAATAGGGACCCTTGCGATGGAGCGCGGGGACGTATATAAACCCGCGACTTTTCATAGTGACAGCTTCCAAAGGATGGAGCCAATGGCAATAGAACGGACGTTATCAATTATTAAACCGGATGCGACTCGTCGTAATCTTACGGGTCAAATCAATGCGCGGTTTGAAGGCATAGATTTGCGCGTCGTGGCGCAAAAGCGGATTCAGCTGACGGCTGAAATGGCGGGACAATTTTATGCTGAGCATGCGGAGCGGGCGTTTTATTTAGACCTTTGCGAATTCATGACGTCGGGTCCCGTTGTTGTGCAAGTGTTGGAAGGCGAAAACGCCATTCTTCGCAATCGTGAGATCATGGGGGCGACGAACCCTACAAATGCAGAAGATGGCACAATTCGGAAGGATTTTGGCGAATCTGTAGAGGCAAATTCAGTGCATGGGTCGGATTCGTCTGAATCGGCGGCGCGCGAAATTTCATTCTACTTCAGTGAACTTGAAATCGTCGGATGAAGCTGCATTTTGCGTCATTTACGGTTTGTTAATATAGCCGCTACAAAGTCCTCGCCGATGGGGGGGTATTTGAATACAAATTCGCCGAATCTTGATATTAGAGGCCTTGTGCTCTTGGAGACCATGACAGGGAAGGATGTGTGTCCCTGTCCTATCCCGGAATGCCTGTGTCTTTGCAGAAAGCGTATTTGATTTGCCAGGTATAATAACCCGCGGTAAAGACGTAACACAGACGGAGTCAGAGCGTCCGGTCGCTGTCATTGACATTGGGTCGAATTCCATTCGATTGGTGGTGTATGATGGTTTAAACCGGGTGTCGTTTCCGGTTTTCAATGAAAAAATAGAATGTGGACTTGGGCGTGACTTGGATCGCACCGGGTGCCTGCATCCTGATGGCGTGCATCTGGCGCGGCAAAGCCTGCATCGTTTCGTTGCGCTGTTGAATGCGATGGGGGTGGTCCAGGTCGTTGCTGTGGCGACGGCGGCCATTCGGGAAGCAAATGATGGGCCAGCATTCGCCAAGGAACTGGAGTCGTTTTGCGACTTCCCTATTCAAATTTTATCGGGCAAGGAAGAAGCGCGTATTTCGGCGAATGGTGTGCTTTCCGCCATTCCGGACGCACATGGCTTTGTCGGTGATTTGGGTGGCGGCAGTGTGGAATTGGTCTCGATTGAAGGCGGCCGGATACAGGATTTATCGACCTTGCCGTTGGGCCCTATCCGGATGGCGCGTGAAATTGTCATCGACGCCGATGCGGCGCTTGAAGTTGTTAACAGAAACATCGAAGGCCTGGACTGGATTAGCGATGGCGAAGGAAAGACGTTTTATGCTGTCGGCGGTGCGTGGCGCGCCTTTTCGAGCGCTCATATGGCGCATATTGATTACCCGCTCAACGTGTCTCATCACTACGAGATTGCCACGCCAGATGCGATCAAATTTGCGCGCCACATAGAATCGCTTTCGCCGGAAGATATTGCGGCGTTGCCAGGTCCTACTAAAAAACGGTCGGCGACATTGGCGTATGCGTCGGTGTTGCTGGAGCGGCTTTTGACTATTTCCAACGTCGACAAGGTTGTGTTTTCCGCCTACGGGCTGCGGGAAGGTTGTCTGTTCGAACAGCAATCCGAACCAAGCCAGGAGGAAGACCCGCTTATCGAAATTTGCCGACGGGTTTCTACGCTTACCGGTCGCCTGACGGCGGATGGTGAGGCCTTGTTTCATTGGATTTCTCCGGCGTTCAAGGAGGATGCATCCTATCGACAGCGGTTGCGCCGAGCGGCATGTTTTTTGGCTGATTTGGAGTGGTCGGAGCATCCGGATTACCGCGTAGAACATGCGTTGTTACGCATATTGCGATATCCTTTGGTGGGCGTTGATCATGCCGGGCGGGCGTTCATGGCGTTGGCTGTCGCGTCGCGCCACGCAAAAGTAAGTTCGAAATTGATGAGTCGGTTTGTAGAACCGTTATTGGACCGCCAAGAGATCGATTGCGCGCGCGCGATAGGTCTCGCGATGCGGCTGGGATACACGTTCTCTGGCGGGGTGGTGTCGTTGCTGGAGCAAACCAGTCTCTCCCGCGATGGGGATCGCCTGACTCTGTGTCTGCCCGACCATGCGGATGTCCTCGTTGGTGACGTTGTGCATCGTCGACTTAAATCATTGGCGCAAGCGCTCGGATGCAAGCCAGATGTTACCTATGCCGCATCCTGTGACGAAGAGACCAAGGCACCTTGGTCTAATTTGGTTGGCTGAATAGCGCTGATTTACAATGTGGATTCTTGCGCCGCGTCCAAATGTATAATCTTTGTGCGTTTGCCGACGGCGGTTAACGCGACCCGACCATGTTTCAACGCTAATGCTTCTTCGCCAAACAATTCGCGACGCCATCCAGATAATGCCGGCACGTCTGCGTTATCGTCGGCGGCAATACGCTGAAGGTCATCGGCGCTTGCTATTAATTTTGAGGCAACGTCGCTCTGTTCGGAAACGTGTTTTAGCAAGACACGCAACAAATCGGTGATTGGACCCAAATTTCCGGGCAGTTTTTCGCGTGCCGGCGCAGGCGGTAAGTCTTCCTTGGGGATAGCTACGGCCTTTTTAACGGCGTCCAACACCATGGCGCCAATCGCGCCATTCGCCATGCCTTTTGGGAACCCGCGCAATCGTGACAGGTTTTCAACGTCTGTGGGAGCTTGTGCGGCAATTTCCTGTATGGCGTCGTCTCGCAAAACTCTGTTGCGGGGAATATCGCGCTTTTGCGCTTGTGTTTCCCGCCCTGCCGCGAGTTCGCGTATGATCGCCAGGGTTCGCGCGTTCCCGTTGCGGGATTTGATCCGTTTCCAGGCGTTTTCTGGATCCATTTCATACGTCGCGGGGTTGATGAGGATGCGCATTTCTTCGTCCAGCCAGGGCGTTCGTTCTGATTGCGCCAGCCGCTGCGATAATTTTTCATAGGCCGGGCGCAAATGCACCACGTCGGCAAGCGCATAATCGAGTTGTTTTTGCGAAAGCGGGCGCTGCGCCCAATCTGTGAAGCGGGACGATTTGTCCGGTCGAACGCCGACGAGTTTGGAGATTAGCGTTTCGTATCCAACCTGATCGCCAAATCCACAAACCATCGCCGCGACCTGTGTATCGAAAATAGGCACCGGAATGACGCCGTTACGGTGAAAGAATATTTCAACGTCTTGTCGGCCCGCATGGAACACTTTCAAAACATCTGGGTTGGCCAGCAGATCATCGACCGGGGTCAAGTTTATCCCAGGTGCCAGAACATCGATAGCCACGGCTTCGTCCGGCCCAGCGAGTTGAATGAGGCATAGTTTGGACCAATAGGTCTTGTCGCGAATGAATTCGGTGTCGACGGTGACATATTCTGCCTTTGACGCTTTGTCGCAAAACGCCGCCAGCGCGCCAGTGTCTGTAATGGGTGTAATTTGCATGCTAAATGGATACACCCATCCTAAAGCTAGTAAAAGGGCGGAAGCGCAATGCGTCGTGACCTATCGTGATTTATGAGCCATTGAGCGCGTTAAAATTATTTGGTTCCAGAAAAGTTAAAGTATAGTGCTGCGGCTTGACAAACCGGGACTTTCCATGCCCTTTGCGCGCCGAATAGAACGCCTATTTGATTGCCCCAAAGAACGACGGATTTGAAAGAATATGCACGCTTACCGCACCCACAATTGTGGCGAATTACGATTGTCCGATGACGGCCAACAAGTTCGCCTTTCCGGCTGGATTCACCGCAAACGGGACCACGGTGATTTAATGTTCGTGGATTTGCGCGATAATTTTGGATTGACTCAGGTTGTCGCCGACGTGAGCAGCGCGGGGTTCGTGGAAATTGAAGCAGCGTCCCTGGAATCGGTCATTTGCGTCACCGGAAAAGTGCTGAAGCGAACTGCGGACACGATTAATACAAGTCTGCCTACGGGTGAGGTGGAATTGCAAATTGAAAGCTTCGAGGTTTTGTCGTCAGCCGATACGCTGCCGATGCCGGTCAATCAAGATGCGGGATATCCAGAGGAAATTCGATTGCGCTACCGGTTCCTGGATTTGCGCCGGGAAGAGCTGCACAGTAATATTTTGCTGCGCTCCGAGGTTATTGCATCTATCCGCCGCCGCATGGTTGAAAGTGGGTTTACGGAATTCCAAACGCCAATTTTGACCGCGAGCTCGCCCGAAGGTGCCCGTGACTATCTGGTGCCGAGCCGCATTCATCCCGGTGAATTTTATGCGCTACCGCAAGCGCCACAGCAGTTTAAACAGTTGTTGATGGTTGCCGGATTCGACCGGTATTTCCAAATTGCGCCGTGCTTTCGTGACGAAGACGCGCGTGCGGATCGATCCCCGGGCGAGTTTTACCAGTTGGATCTGGAAATGTCTTTTGTGACCGAGGATGAAGTGCTTTCCACGGTTGAGCCGGTTCTCGCGGGCGTGTTTGAAGAATTTGCGAAGGGCCGGGAGGTGACGCCTACGCCGTTCCCTCGCATTCCTTACAAAACATCGATACTGGAGTACGGGTCGGACAAACCCGATTTGCGCAATCCGTTAAAAATTGTTGACGTGTCAGACGCTTTTCGCGGTTCAGATTTTAGAATATTCGCCCAGTCGGTGGAAAAGGGTTCGGTTGTTCGCGCTATTCCTGCGCCCGGTGGCGGCGCGCAGCCGCGCAGTTGGTTTGATAAGTTAAATGATTGGGCGCGGCGCGAAGGCGCGGCGGGTCTTGGGTATATTATTTTTGAAAACGGCGGTGGAAAAGGTCCCATCGCGCGCAATCTCGACGATGACCGTATCAAACAAATCCGGGAAACAGCCGGACTTGCCGACGGCGACGCGGTCTTTTTCGCCTGCGACACTGCCGATGACGCCGCCGCTTTGGCAGGCCGGGTTCGCACGCAAGTGGGCGAAGACCTTGGGTTGATTGAAGACGGCGCGTTTCGGTTTTGTTGGGTCGTGGACTATCCCATGTACGAAATGGACCAGGACACCAGCCGTATTGATTTCAGCCATAACCCGTTTTCCATGCCTCAAGGTGGTTTGAACGCCTTGAACGCCGAGGACCCGTTGGAGGTTCTGGCCCACCAATACGACATCGTGTGCAACGGAATTGAACTGGCGTCCGGCGCGATACGAAACCATTTGCCTGATATCATGTATCGGGCGTTCGACATTGCCGGATATAGCAAAAAGGAGGTCGAGGAGCAATTCAGCGGCTTGTTGAATGCGTTCAAATTCGGTGCTCCGCCCCATGGCGGCATTGCGCCGGGAGTCGATCGGATTGTGATGTTGTTGGCCGACGAACCGAATATTCGTGAAGTTGTAGCGTTCCCGATGAATCAACAAGCGCAAGATTTGATGATGGGCGCGCCCGCGCCTGTGGAATCCGTTCGGCTACGGGAACTTCACCTTTC
>JAPKDL010000040.1 GCA_028822585.1 Alphaproteobacteria bacterium
ATACGGCGCATATCCGGCAGGAATTTGGATACGCTCCCCACATCGAAGCGCCCATACGCCGTTTTCCAACGAAGGATGCCTGATCTACTACAAAACCGGGCATTTTCTGGGCGAATACGGAACGTTGAGCGATCCAGCGGAACGGGTTGAAAACTCAACAATGTCTACAGCTTGAAATAATCCGGGCGTCCCGTGGGCCAGGGGTCGCCCCAGAGTTGCTGGCCGCCATCGACGGTGAGCACTTCGCCGGTGATGAACTTGCCCGACGGTGCCGCCAGATAGACGCAGGCTTCCGCGATGTCCTGCACGTCGCCAGTGTTTCGTTGCGGGTTGGAATCTGGGAAGGTCGCGCTACCTTCGAGGGGATAATGGGCGAAGCCGCTGGTTTCCACGCAACCCGGTGCCACGCAGTTCACGCGCACGCCAAACGGCGCCCATTCCACCGCGACGCTGCGCGATAAATACACCACGCCCGCGCGCGCTGCGCAGGTGTGGGCGATACCCGGCATGCCGCGCCAGATATCTGCGACCATGTTGACGATGTTGCCGACCGGTTTGTCTTGTTCATGGTCGGCGCGCCATTTCCGGGCGGCGGCTTGCATCATGTACCAGGTGCCGTTCAGATTGGTGTCGATGACCGCGTTCCAGCCTTTGACGGAATAGTCAATGGCAGCTTGCGGGAACTGCCCTCCCGCGTTGTTGACCAACACGTCCAGGCGGCCAAACCGATTCCAAATCGCCTCCATCGTTTCGTTGACCGCGTCCGCGTCGCGGATGGTCATGGATTGGGTCATGACGGCACCGTCAAGTCTTTCGATCAGCTCGCGCGCCGCGTCCAGCCGCGCTTCGTTTCGACCGCATAGGACGAGCGTGGCGCCGAGCCGGGCGAACAATAACGCCGCCGCCTTGCCCAACCCGCTGCCGCCGCCGGACACCAGCACCACTTTGTCCTTGAAAAGATCGTTGGCGAAGACTGTCGGTAGGTCCAGTAATTCGGCGTCGGTCGGGCCGAAGTCGGGGGTGGTTTCTGTCATGTCGGAGGCCTCCGTTACGATTGTTGAATTTCGGGGTTAAGAAATCACGGCGCTTGGCGTTTGACAATATGAAGCTCTATGGTGGGGCAACACAAATAGTTGGTTTACGGTCATGGATTTTTCATTTTCAACGGAACAAGAAGCTATTCGCGACACCGCGCGGCGTTTTGCATTAGACCGGCTTGCGCCTGCTTACAAGGCGCGGGAAGACGCTTTATGTCTCGACCGTGAAATGGTGGCGGAAATGGGTGCGCTCGGGCTGATCGCCGGGGATTCGCCGCCAGAATTTGGCGGGTTCGGGTTGGACAGCGTGTCCGTGGGCATCATTGTCGAAGAACTGTCGCACGGCGATTTGAACGTCGCCTATGTGCAGGTGCTGGGGTCGTTGATCGCGCAGATTATAGCCACGCACGCAAACCCTGCCGCGGCAGGCGAATGGGTGCCGAAAATCGTTGGTGGGACGGCGTTGGCGGCGCTGGCGTTGACCGAACCGGGCGGCGGTTCGGATGCGGCGAATTTGCAATTGCGCGCCGATCCTGATGGGGCTGGGGGCTATCTCCTTAATGGGGAGAAAACCTCCATTTCGCTGGCGGATCAGGCTGATGTCGCCGTGGTGTTCGCGCGCACCGGCGGCGCAGGCGCGCGCGGGGTCAGCGCATTTCTGACGCCGCTCAATGTCGACGGCGTGTCGCGCACCCGGTTTGACGATCTGGGGTCTGGGTCGGTGGGGCGCGGGTCGATTTTCTTTGATTCGGTGCATTTGTCCGGCGACATGATGCTGGGCGAAGAAGGCGGCGGGTTCCGGCAGGTCATGCAGGGTTTCGACTACAGCCGTGCCTTGATAGGGCTGCAATGTTTGGGGGCGGCGCGCGCGTCGCTGGACGAAACCTGGACGCATGTGAGTGAACGTGAAGCCTTCGGGCGGCCCCTGGCGCAATTCCAAGGCGTCAGCTTTCCCCTGGCCGAAGCGGAAGCGCGCTACAAAACAACCCGGCTGATTTGTTACGAGACGCTGTGGCGGCGCGACCAAGGGCTACCGCATACCAGCGAAGCCGCGATGTCGAAATGGATGGGGCCGAAACATGCTGTCGATATCATCCATGACTGTTTGTTGTTGAATGGCCAGATGGGATACGCCAAGGATTTACCGCACCAACAGCGGCTGCGCGATGTTATTGGCTTGGAGATTGGCGACGGGACTGCGCAGATCATGAAAATGATCGTGGCGCGGGAAAAGATAGGCCGCATCGTGCTGCAACACGGATAACAGTGGCAAATTTCAAAAATAATTAAGGGATTTTAACGTGATTAATGCGGCGATTGTTGGCCTGGGCGGTTGGGCGAAGGTTCTGGTGAATTCGGTCCATGGGAAAAGTGATAAAATACGCTTTACCGCTGGGGTGACGCGGACGGTGGCTAACGGGACTGATTATGCGGCGGAAAGAGGCTTTCCGTTAGGAGATGACTACGCTAAAATTTTAGCAGATCCCGCTATCGACGCCGTGGTATTGGCGACGCCGCATTCGCAACACGCCGAACAAATTGTAGCGGCGTCGGCGGCGGGAAAGCATGTCTTTGTCGAAAAGCCGTTCACCTTGTCAAAAGCCAGCGCGGAACAAGCCGTTGCGGCGGCGGATGTGGCAGGGGTGGTGATGGCGTTGGGGCATAACCGGCGGTTCATGCCGTCCTGGACAGAGCTCAAAAATCGCATCGATTCCGGCGCCTTGGGCACGATCATGCATGTGGAGACGAACATGTCCGGCCATGGCGCGACGCGGTTTCAAACCGGTGGCTGGCGCGCGGATCGTGCCGAAAGCCCGGCGGGCGGCATGGGCGGCATGGGCATTCATATGGTCGATACGATGATTGGACTATGCGGCCCGATCAAGGATGTGCACTGCCTCAGCCTGCGCCGGGCCCTGGTGGTCGATATTGATGACACCACATCAATGCTGTTTCGCTTTGAAAGCGGGATCACCGGCTATCTCGGCACCATTGGCGCCACGACCGCCACCCAGCGGGTGCAAATCTTCGGGTCGGAAGGCACGGCGGAAATTCGCCAGGAACGCCACTTCGAAGCGCGTCCCATGCATGGTGAGCCCGAGATCGTCGATTTCGGCCCCTTCGACAAGGAAAAAGCCGAATTGGAAGCCTTCGCCGATGCCATAACTGGCACCGCCCCCTACCCGCTGCCGAATGATCAGGCCATTCACGGGATCTCGGTGTTTGAAGCGGTCATGAAGTCTGCGGTCAGCGGTGAAACGGTGGCGGTGGGGTAAGAGATAACCGTTTACTCAACCCGGTAGCCATACTCCGCCGCTGCGCCCGTCATCCAGGCCCACAGGCTTTTGGCGTAGGCGCGTCCGGTGGTGATGTCGAATTCGTCGGCGTCGAGGCAATCAATTGTGACGTTAATTTTACCGATCAGGCTTTGGGCGCAGGCGCCGGTGGGAAAGGCTGTTGGGTGTAGGTCCAGCGGACATCCCTTCGCCAGGATATCGCGTGCGCTAGGTCCTTTAATTCGCAACACGATCCGTCCATGGGTGACGTCGTTGACGGCGCTGTTCCGCGCGGCGTCGGCCCAGGCTCGTTCGAGGTTGGGTTTGGGGGCGGTTTTGATCAACCAATGGCCGGGGCCGGTCCACAGGGCGCGACACGCGTCGCCCGTGGCGGTTCGCCCGCTTTTGGTGGGAAGGTCGACGCCGAATTGCGTGGCGATGGCGCGGCGCGTTGCGTCAATGTCACCTGTGGATAGGTCGAGTAGCGCGCCGCCGCGCCGTTCCGACAGTGTCACGCCAGGGTCACCTGCAGCGCCAAATGCGCCTTGTGTGAAGACGCCGTCGAGAGCCGAGCGGGATAGGTTGAGATCAACCATGCAAACGCCCTCCGGCTGGGTCCACGAAAACCGGGTTTGTCAGAGTGATGGCGACGGTTTCCGATGTGATGGGCGAATGGGCGTAGAGCGTATCACCATGCCGATCGCTGCCATCTTCCACCAATCCCAGACCGATGGGATGGCCCAATGCCGGGCTGTAACAATTGGAGGTGACTTCGCCCAGTATTGCCGCGGGGGTGAATTCCGGCGGCGGTGCGTCGGGGTCGGCGAGAATCTGCGCGCCCGCTGGAATGGGCGTTTCGCCGTCGGCGGGGACCAGCCCGACCAGTTGACGGCGGCCCTTTGCGGTGAGCGCGTCGCGGCGCGCCAGAACCTGTCCTACAAATGGTTTTAGTTTCGACATCATGCCGGCAAACCCCAAGTCATCCGCCGTGACGCGGCCATTCAATTCCGCTCCGGTGACATGGCCTTTTTCGATGCGCAGAATATTCATGGCCTCTGTCCCATATGGGATGACGTCCAGATCGGCGCCGGTCTCCAGCAGTGCGGTCCAGAAATTTAACCCGTAATCGGCGGGAACGTTGAGTTCATAGGCGTGTTCGCCGGAAAAGCTGATGCGGAACAAGCGCACGGGGACGCCGCCTGCGTTGGTTTCCCGGTATCCCATGAAGGGAAATGCCTCATTGGCAAAATCGACGTCTTGAAAGAGTTGGCTCAACAGGGTGCGGCTATTGGGTCCGGCGATGGCGATTCCCGCCCAATCTTCGCTGACGGATAATAGATGCACATCCAATTCCGGCCATTGCACCTGGGCCAGATATTCTAGATGCGTCATCACTGGGCCTGCATGGGTGGTCGTCGTGGTGACCAGAAAGCGCATTTCGGCCAATCGAGTGATTGTGCCGTCATCGAAGACGAAGCCGTCTTCGCGCAACATCACACCATAGCGGCATTTCCCAACTGGTAGTTTAGTCAGATTGTTGATGTAGACACGACTGAGGAATTCCAAGGCGTCGCGACCCTGGACATCGATCTTGCCCAGGGTGGAGACATCGACAACGCCGACTTTTTCGCGGACATGGCGGGCTTCATGATGCACCGCCTCGGCGGGGGTCATGCCTGTTCGTGGGTAATATTCCGGGCGCCGCCACAGACCGGCGTTGCTGAAGGTAGCCCCTTGGGCTTCATGCCAGGCCGACATCGCCGACTGGCGTGTGGCTTCGAAGTTCTGGCCCGTATGCCATCCCGCAATGCCACCCAAAGTTATGGGCGAGAAGGGCGGTCGGAACGTTGTCGTGCCGACTTCGGGGATGTCCAAGCGACGATGATCGGCCATGATTGCAAGGCCGTTGACGTTCGACGTACGGCCTTGATCGGTGCCCATGCCCAAGGTCGTGTAGCGTTTTAAATGTTCGACGGATTGGTAGCCTTCGCGATAGGCGAGCCCGATATCGTCCGCTGTCACGTCGTTTTGAAAATCAACGAAGCGTTTGGCGCCGGTAGGCGCAGACCAAAGTGGTTGTGCGGCAGGAGGTATGCCCGAGGGGGAGGTCCTGGCGTCGGGGGCGTCAAATCCAACATCTCGTGCGGCAGCGGCCCCGGCGTTATGCCCTTCGATGATACACGCCTCGTGGTCAAAGGTTCCGTTTGCGGCGCCGATGGAACGTTCCTGTTGAAACGATTGGCCCGGCACGAAGGCGGCGCGGGCACCGTCGTATTTAATCTTGCCTTTGGATTGGGAAAATAGATGGATCGTTGGGTTCCATCCGCCGGACATCGCGACCACATCACAAGCGATGTCTATGGGGGATCCCTTGGGCGCGCCGGTGTCTGGGTGGATGGCTTTGAGGGTCACCCCGCGCGTAGCGCCGCCACGCCCCGAAGCGACATCGATGATGGCGTGACCGGTTAGAACTTTGGTGTTGGTGGCAAGTTCGCGTGTGGAGTCTGATATTTCCGGGCGGGTGTCGATGATGGCCGCGATGTCGATCCCCGCCGCTTTCATGTCCCGCGCGGCACCATAGGCGGAATCGTTGTTGGTGAACACGACCGCTTGATTTCCCGCGCGTACGGCGAAATCAGCAGCATAGCACTGCGCTGCCGACGCCAGCATCACGCCGGGTCGATCATTATTGGGGAACACCAAGGGGCGCTCCAGCGCGCCGGTCGCCAGCACAACCTGTTGGGCGCGGACTTTCCACATCCGTTGCCGGGTTTCGAACGGTGCCGGTGCCGGTTTGTGATCGGCGATCCGTTCGCTCAAAATTAGCGTGTTGTGGTCGTAATACGCCGCCGCCATCGTCCGCGTCAGGACGGTGACGTTGTCCATATCCGCCAGCTCCGTTTCAGAAACGCTTAATTGTGGGTTGTCTTCGGCCAGGATCACTCGCGCGCCCGATTGTCCGGCGGCCAGCGCCGCGCTTACCCCCGCCGGGCCGCCGCCAATCACCAAGACATTGCAATGGGCGAAACGCCGGGCGTAGATGTCCGGGTCCATCTGTGTTGGCGCGCGTCCCATCCCTGCGGCGCGGCGAATGATTTTTTCGTACGTCATCCATAAATTCGCCGGGGCCATGAAGGTCTTGTAGTAAAACCCGGCGGGCAACAATCGGTGAAACAGACCATTGATGGCGCTAATATCGAATTGCAAGCTGGGCCAGCGGTTTTGGCTGGTCGCGGTCAAACCGTCGAATAATTCAACCCGCGTGGCTTGCGTGTTCGGTTCGGTGCGCGCGCCGTCGCCTAACTGGACCAGCGCGTTGGGCTCTTCGAACCCGGCGCCTAGAATTCCGCGCGGGCGGTGGTATTTGAAACTGCGGCCCACGACCCGCACACCATTCGCCAGCAAGGCAGAAGCGAGAGTGTCGCCTTGAAACCCTTGATAGTTCTTGCCATCGAAGGTGAACGACAGCGGCACCGTGCGGTCAATACGTCCGCCCGCGCCATTGCGGAAAACTTGTCCTGTCATGAACGGTCATCCTTTGGGACGTCCAAATCGTCCTGCGGCGCCCCGGTGGCGTGGATTTCATGGGTCAGCGTGTCCCGCCGCACCTTGAGGAATTGGCCACATCCCGCCGAATGTCGCCACATTTCATCTTGGATCCCGCGCCGGGGGTCGCGCGCATAGACGTAGTTGTAATGGTCGTCGATGCTGTCATTCGACAGGTCCGGGCGTATGAGCGTCCCGTCATTGGCATAGGTGAATTCGCTTTGCGCGCGAAGACCGCACCAGGGGCAGGCAATATGCAACATCTGTCTCTCCCTCTCCGGTCAGTGCGCGTGGGCGGTGGCACCGGCGCCCCGCTCATCGATGACGGCGCCGGTCTCGAACCGTTTCAAGGTGAAGCGTTCGTTCAATTCATGCGGCTGGTCGTTGGCGATGGTGTGCGCGAATACCCAGCCGGAACCCGGCGTCGCCTTGAAGCCGCCATAGCACCACCCACCGTCGATATAGAACCCATCGATAGGTGTTTTGCAGATGATGGGACTGCCATCCATGGTCATATCTATGACGCCGCCCCAGCTGCGCATTAGGCGAACGCGGCTGAATGTGGGGAACATCGTCAACATGGTTTCCACGACCTCTTCGATGCGGGGGAAATTGCCGCGCTGCGCGTAGGTCGGATAGAAATCCAAATCCCCACCGAAGACTAATTCGCCTTTGTCGGATTGGCTGATATACGCGTGCGCTACGCCGGATGTGACCACCATGTCCAAACAAGGCTTCAGGGGTTCCGACACCATCGCCTGCAGCACATGGGTTTCAAAGGGCAAGCGCAACCCCGCCATGGCACCTAGATGCCCGGTGTGCCCTGCAACCGCGGTGCCAATCTTGGCTGCCTTGATCGCGCCGCGCGTGGTTTGCACCCCAACGGCGCGGCCGTTTTCGATGTCGATGCCGGTCACTTCGCAATTCTGGATGATGTCCACGCCATAAGAATCGGCGCTGCGCGCGTAGCCCCATGCGACGGCGTCGTGCCGGGCGGTGCCCGCGCGCGGCTGCAATAATCCACCCTTTACCGGATAGCGCGCGTCGGGTGATGTATCGAGCAAGGGGACCATGTCCGCGACTTCGTCCCGGTCCAGATATTCCGCATCGATGCCGTTGATCCGCATGACGTTGCCCCGGCGCTTATACGCGTCTCGTTGGCCGTCAGAATGCGCCAGATTGATGACGCCGCGTTGGGAGAACATGACGTTGAAGTTCAAGTCCTGGCTTAACCCTTCCCACAATTTCAGCGAATGTTCGTAGAACAAAGTGTTGCCCGGTAGGGCGTAATTGGACCGCACGATGGTGGTGTTACGCCCAGTGTTGCCGCCGCCCAGCCAGCCTTTTTCTAGCACGGCGATATTGGTCACGCCGTGGTTCTTGGCCAGGTAATACGCAGTCGCCAATCCGTGTCCGCCACCGCCGATGATAATAACGTCATAGGCCGGTTTCGGGTTTGGGCTGCGCCACGCCTTTGGCCAGTTCCGGTGACCGGTCAGCGCGTTGCGCGCGAGGCTGAAGATGGAATAGCGAGACATTAAACCTCGTTTCTACGCTTTGGGCCAGGCGGCGCCGTCGACGACAATGGTTTCGACATTGAGTTTTTTATCGCCGGTCAGGATGGTGCCTAGACTGTCGATATATTCAAACGATCCCTCTTCGATTGATAGGATCGTCATATCGCGAGGCGACCCTGGCTTCAGCGTGCCAAGGTCGGGTTGGCTAATTGCGCGCGCGGCGTTTTCGGTCACCGCTTTGATGGCCTCTGGCAGCGGCACGTCCATGCAGTAAAATTTCGACATGGTGAGCAGAACATCGAAGGCGGGGCCGTCGATACCTTGGGGTGGATCAATAACGCGTCCTCTGGAAATGATCAGGTCATGCATGGTGGCCGGCTTCCTGTACGCAAAGGCGATTAGTATACGCAGCGTATCGCGGAGTGGCAGGTTAATCCAGAGGGTGCCGCCCCAGTGAGACTTTAAAAGAGTCATATCGTCGATGGGATTACATCGTCATACAGGCATCAATCTTACGGTGGAGGAATGGACGTTGCGTCAAAACGAGGGTTTATCTTAAATATTATTGGCCGTGAGCGACGGTGTTGCGAAGATTACCTTAAACCGTCCGACGCCATGAATGCCTTTTCCGGCGATATTCAGGAAAAGTTATTAGCGCATTTCGAGTGAGGTTTCCGCACGAGATGACGTTAGTTGTGTCGGCATTCCCGGGACTAGAAAAGCATTTTGCGCCGGTGGTGATATTGCCTCCATGATTGAATTGCAGGGCAACAATGACAGTTCGGTAATTGAATCACGCATTTCTGTTTAGTGTGGAATGCTGCAGCAGGTTGCGAATACGCTGCAGCCGGTTTTGGTGAAGGTCAATGGGGCTGGGGCAGGCGCGGGGATGAACCTCTCCCTCGCCCGCAATCGTTATCGGTGCTTTAATCGTTCGCGGTGCACAATGTACAGGCCGGCGCAGATGACAGGCATCGCCCCGGTGATGATCCAAATATCTGGGATTTGTCCAAATAACAAAAACCCGAATACCGCAGCCCAAGGCAATGCAGTGTATTTAAAGGGCGCGATGACGACGGCTTCACCGTGGCGGAAGGCTTCGATCAGAATGAAATGCGCCGCGCCCTGCAAGCATCCCGCAACCGCCAAGAGGGGAAGGTCCGCCATATTTAGCGGCGCACGATCGAAGAACATGCTGACCAACCCGACCAAGAGAACCGCAGATGTGGAAAAACACAAAATGGCGATGGAGGATTCGCCCGTGCTAATCCGCCGCGTAACGAGATCCCGGAGGGCTCCACTGCTTGCCGCCAGTATTGGCAGGAGTGCTGCAATACGAAAAATTTCAGGGTCGGGCCGCACCATGATCAAAACACCACTGAAGCCGACAACCACGGCGGCCCAGCGCCGCCAGCCAACCTGTTCCCCCAGCATAGGGCCTGCCAGCGCCGTAATGACCAGCGGTCCAGAAAATGAAAGCGCTGTTACATCCGCCAAGGGCAGTAGGCCTAGACTGGTGACCATAAGAAACTGGGTCGCCACCAGAAAGCCCGCCCGGATCGATTGACCCCTGATGTTGTTAATTTTAAGGGACTCTAATCCATCACTGCGCCAGGCGATCAGCGCGATTGGAATAAAGACGAAAGCCGCGCGGAGCGCGATAAGTTGTCCGGGCGGATAGTCGCCGGTGAGCGTTTTTAGAAACGCGTTGTTCAGGGTCAGCAAAGCCATGCCGACGACCATACAGAGAATTCCTCGAGCCGAAGCGGACAGCGGTGTTCCAGGCATTAGCGCGTAGTCCGTTGAGAGAGAAATTTAAAGATAATATGTCGCGGATTATTGTGAGGGCTGGTGGGGAGTGCGATGTCGTGGTCACAGTATCGCGTGATGGATGATGACTCTAGCCTTCCCTGATCCTCTTATCCTTTTATTATATTGAATTTGTACGTTGTTAGACGTCATCCCTTTTACGAATCGATTAAGGTTAGCGCTACCACATGAGCAATCTTGCAGATACCGGCGTTGGCGCTAATAGCCTTTCGATCATTGCCGTGGTGCTCAACTATAACGCTGGGGCGTATTTGGCGGCGTACCTTAAGGCGTTGATAACGCAATCGCATGAAAATTTTGCGTGATTATCGCCGACAACGGATCCACTGATAATTCGTTCACCGATGTTCAGGCGACCACATCCGACGCCCGGTTCGCGTTTGTTGAATTTGGGGTGAACCATGGGTTCGCTCGGGGCAATAATCTTGCCGTGCAGAAGGTTGAGGCGCCCCTGGTCGCGCTGCTAAATCCGGACGCCGTGCCGTAGCTCGATTGGCTAGAACGACTGGACGCCGCCCAGTACGCCTATCCCAACGCCGATAGTTTTGGGTCATTGCAGCTGGATTTTAACGACCCTGGGCGTCTGGACGAGGCCGGTGATAATTATTTGGCCGTTGGCGTACCTTGGCGTGGCTGTCATGGGCATGATGTCTCGACTGTATACAAGGCGACGGATGGAGAAGTGTTTTCCGCCTGTGTGGCGGCGGCGCTTTACCGGACTGAAGTGTTTAAGGCCGCAGGTGGTTTCGGCGAGGACTATTTTTGTTACGTGGAAGACGTCGATTTGGAATTTTGGCTCCAGTTGCTCGGGGGGCGTGTTTGCAGATACCGGACGCTGTGTTGCGCCATGTCGGCGGTGCCAGCTCGGGTTCCAAGAGATTTGAATTCGCTATTTATCATGGCGTTCGCAATATGATCTGGACATTCGTAAAATATGTCGGGTCCTTTGTTTTGGCAGCTATTTCCCGCGCATATTGTCGTTCTCGCCGTGTTGCTGGCGAAGGCTTGTCTCCGAAGCGAAGGTGCCTTTGTAGCGCGTGGAATTCGGGATGCAGTTGGTGGGATGTCGTCGGTTTGGGCGAAACGAAAGTTAATTCAGGCCCGGCGCAAGGCGTCCGTTACGGGTATCGCCGCTGCGCTAGTTTGGAATATTGGCACCTACTCTTGGCAAAAAAGATCGTTTGCCGGAATGTTACGTAACTCTAACGATCTGGATTCATGTTTCCCACAATATCCACGCTGGCTTCCTCCAGCGACGCAACAATTTTATTCGGCGTTGTGGACAGGAATTCTTTGTAGTCGAAATCTATGAAATGCGTATGGCACCCGACCGCATTGCCCGCGTGAATGTCGCGCCATCGATCCCCAACCAAAAAACTACGGCTTGGCCTATGTTGTGCTTTTCAGCGGCTGGGACCAACACACCGGGTTTAGGTGTGCGGCATTCGTAATTGTCTGCGCCGACGTGATAGCAAGCGGAAATGTTGTCAATTCCCAGGCTCGCGTGGAGGCTTTCGTGAATTTTATCGACGACACTCAGCTTTTGTACGCCTGCCGCCACATCCGGTTGATTGGTCACTACAATGATCTTGAATCTATCCGCCTTTAACCGATCAATCGTGGTGTCGACGCCCGGCAAGATTTTTATTTCCACTAAATTTGTGGGCGGGCAGGGTTTTCTATTGCGCACGATCGCCCGATTGATGACGCCATCCCGGTCCACAAAACCGCTCGTTTCATATTATTCCCGCTCTAATTATTGCATGTTTTCCGATAATATACGTGTGGGTAATGTCCCATAAATTTCAGCGGCCTGGTATAGAATTTGATTATTCGGCGGCAACGAGTTCGCTGAGTTGTTCGCAAAAAAGTTTATGTAAGAACTGTATCGTCAAAATGACGTCTTCGCTCTCTAGCGAGTAATAGATGGTTTTGGCGTCTCGGCGGGTTTTGACGAAATGTTCCGCCCGTAGCCGCGCGAGGTGCTGCGACAAGGTAGGTTGACGAATATTTAGTAAGTTTTCTAGCCCACCAACTGATTTTTCACCGTCAAGTAAGTGGCACATGATCAAAAGACGATTTTTATTGGCGAGCGCTTTTAAAAACTTCGTCGCTTCGGGCGCGTTGTCTATCATCTGCTGGTTCATCGGAACACCTTGATAAAGGTATAATAAAAACAGTGAATTATAAAATATTAACATTATAAATTGTGTTTATAAAATATACCACATCAATTAATGATGATTTTTAATTTAAATTTTCAAACCGGCCAGACATCGAGCCGCGTCTTGTCCTGGTTGGTCCACACCATCCTGGCGGCGTTCAGCGCGGTATTGACCGTGTCAGCCTTGCCCATACTCTCCGCAGCGCGACGCCCAATGTGCCGGTGATCGCGGCGTTGGCGTAGTCATCTTCAATCTCGCGGCCTTCGCCACGAAACACCCCCATGAAAGGTTTCCCCCAGAATATTTTCGGCGTCCTGATGGGTCGCCATGTATCTGGGATAGAAAATACCTTGCAGCAGGCAGGTCGCTCCAAGTTGTTCCGTCAGGATTTCGTCGCGCAAGATCATGCCCATCGCAACCTCCGCTTCCTCAAAGGTCAGCGACCGCGACAAAGTGCGCCCCCGACCCAGGATACGGACATATTGCGCAAATGGATGTGTTTCGGTCATAAGAAACTCCCTGGATGATGGTTGGAATTTACAAAAAAATCGCTTACATGAATATTGGCTAGATCATGATGTCAGTGAAATTAACGCAATCATAAAGAAAGCGACCAATGAATAATCTGCCGCTCTTTTTTGCCATGAAAGGACGCCGCGTCGTGATCGCCGGAGGCGGGGTAGCGGCGGCGCGCAAGGCTGATTTAATGGTGCGCGCCGAATGTGCGGTCACTATAATCGCGCCTACGCTCAATACGGATTTGTCGATTCTCGCCAGCGAAGGGCGACTCGTCCATGAAACCGGCCCTTTGACGGCGGTCAATTTGGCGGGTTGCGTAATCGCCGTGGGCGCGTCGGAAGACCCTGCTGTCAATGAACAGCTTCATAAATTTGCGACGGAAGAGCGCATTCCGGTCAATATAGTCGACCGCCCCGAATTATGCGACTTCATCCTGCCGGCAGTCGTCGATCGCTCCCCCTTGTTGATAGCGGTGTCCAGTGGAGGGACAGCGCCCTTGTTGACGCGAATCCTCAAAGCACGCTTTGAAACGCTGATCCCCGCCGCCTATGGGCGCCTTGCGAAATTCGCGGGTGATTACCGGAATCGGGTTCGTGACACCTTGCCGCGCGCGGCGGTGCGATTGCAGTTTTGGGAACGGTTGTTTGACGGTCCTATCGCCGAGCAACTTTTTTCGGGCCAGGATGAACAGGCGCGGGCGTTGGCAGAAAAATTGCTGCAAGACATTATATTTGAAAATCGAAAAGGGCAGAGCGGCGAAGTTTATCTGGTAGGCGCTGGACCTGGCGACCCGGATTTATTGACCTTTCGCGCCATGCGGCTAATGCAAAAGGCCGACGTGGTTCTGTATGACCGTCTCATTGGGGACGGTATTCTGAATCTGGTGCATCGTGATGCGGAACGAATTTATGTTGGAAAACTTCCCCAGGACCATGTGGTGCCACAGGAAGACATCAGTCAATTGCTAGTTCGGCTCGCGCTAGAGGGTAAACGCGTGCTGCGGCTTAAGGGCGGCGACCCCTTCATGTTCGGGCGTGGCGGTGAAGAAATTCAAGCGTTGGCGGCGCAAGGCATACCGTTTCAGGTCATTCCCGGCGTGACTGCGGCAACCGGTTGCGCCTCCTACGCTGGTATACCCCTAACGCATCGCGATCACGCGCAATCCTGTGTGTTCGTGACGGGGCACGGCAAGGATGGTGAACCCGACTTGAACTGGGAGCATTTAATCCAACCACGCCAAACCGTTGTGATTTATATGGGGTTGATGCAATTGCCGAGCATTGTGGACGGGTTGCTGACCCATGGTGCGCGCGCCGACATCCCTGCGGCGTTGGTGGAAAACGGCACAAGAGAAGACCAACGGGTTATCACCGGCGCGCTTAAGGACCTGCCGCGATTAGCCGAGGGAGCGACCAGTCCGGCATTGGTCATTATTGGCGATGTCGTGACACTGCACAAAGATTTATCCTGGTTTGAAGGTGACGCCGCAGCGTAGTTTTATGGGCCGTAACCGTATCGTCGAGCTCCCGCTCACTTCAAAATGAGCCGGAACCTCCCCAACGCCACCTTCTTAACCAACCGAATACGCAAGTTTTTCGAAGCCGCCACAGTTTACTCGCCGAGAATGGAATCGAATTAGCTTTTAAAGCCACGCCAAGCAAAGTAACGATTCAATAATTCTCGCAAACGCTCTAGAAATTCTCACAGCGAAGACCCTGTTTCCCTGCTGCGGTTCTGGTAAACATAAAGGTTATGGATTGGATGGATCAGGGGCTGGTATTGTCGGTGCGCCGCCATGGCGAGTCGTCGGCGGTGGTGACCTTGTTGACGGCCCATCATGGGCGCCATGCGGGATTGGTGCGCGGGGGCCAGTCGCGGCGGCTGCGCGGCGTGCTGCAGCCGGGCAATCAGGTGACCGCGACCTGGCGCGCGCGGTTGGAAGAGCACTTGGGATCGTTTGTGCTGGAGTTGGACAGGAGCCTGGCCGCGCCGCTTCTGCCCTTCGCAGATCGTCTGGCCGCGCTCGGGTCGTTGTGCGCGCTGGTCGATACGGGATTGCCAGAACGTGAAAATCACCCCGCCCTGTTTGAAAACACCGCTGCGATGATCACTGCCCTTGATAGTGAGGATGATTCGTGGAGGCCTTATTATGTCCAGTGGGAATTAGATTTTTTACGGGAGCTGGGATTTGGGTTGGATCTGTCTCGGTGCGTAGCGACTGGGGGTATTGATGATCTTGTCTATGTGTCGCCGAAAAGCGGCGGCGCGGTGTCGGCGGCGGCGGGGGTGCCGTATCGGGATCGGTTGTTACCGTTGCCGGGTTTTTTGATTGGCCACGGGACGCCCTCGGACGCAGATATTCTGGAGGGGTTGGCGCTGACCGGGCATTTCATCGACAAGCATGTGTATGCGGCGTACGACCGTTCCCTGCCTGCCCCGCGGGACAGATTGGTTCAAATTCTCCGACGTTGAGTAGGCTGCCGTTCGAATTGACGAATTTATGTATGGCGCTGTCGACTATGGCTACAAAATATGGCATGTTGAGCGCTTCACTCCACCGTATCTAGCGAGAATTGTGTTCCATGGCGAAGGTCTTTGAATCTGGTGAAATCCGTCCCGTGCCGTTGGCTGGAGCATTGGGCGAGCGTTATCTGTCCTATGCGTTATCGACAATTATGTCGCGGTCGTTGCCTGATGTCCGCGATGGCATGAAGCCGGTGCATCGCCGTTTGTTGTACGCCATGCGGGAACTAAAGCTTGACCCGAGCTCTGGATTCAAAAAGTGCGCACGGATCGTCGGCGATGTCATGGGCAAATTTCATCCCCATGGGGATGCTGCGATTTACGACGCGATGGTGCGCTTGGCGCAGGATTTCGCAGCGCGTTATCCGCTGGTCGATGGTCAAGGTAATTTCGGCAATATCGACGGGGATAATCCCGCTGCCATGCGGTACACCGAAGCGCGTCTCACCGCCGTCGCCAATGCATTATTGGATGGCATTGGGGAGAACACCGTTGATTTTCGCGAAACCTATGACGGTGAGGGCGAAGAGCCGGTGGTATTGCCGGCGGGGTTTCCCAATCTGCTGGCGAATGGCGCGACTGGGATTGCGGTTGGCATGGCGACAAGTATTCCACCGCACAATGTGGGTGAAATTTGCGATGCGCTTGTGCATTTGATCAAATACCCCAATGCGACGGTGCCCAAACTCGTCGATCTGATTCCCGGGCCGGATTTCCCCACCGGCGGTGTTTTGGTGGAGGCGCGCGACAGCATCGTCACCGCCTATACGACGGGGCGAGGTGGATTTCGGATTCGCGCGCGCTGGGAAACCGAGAAGCTGAAGGGCGGCGGCTATCAAATCGTCGTCACGGAAATCCCCTATCAGGTGCAAAAATCGAAGCTGATCGAAAAAATTGCGGAATTGCTGCACGCTCGCAAGCTGATGATGCTGGCCGATATTCGTGACGAATCGACGACCGAAATCCGTCTGGTGCTGGAGCCGAAGAGCCGCAACGTTGACCCGTCGGTGTTAATGGAATCATTGTTTCGCCAGTCCGAACTGGAAAACCGGTTTTCGCTGAATATGAATGTTCTGGACGCGGACCAAACGCCGCGTGTCATGAGTTTGCGCGATGTGTTACAGGCCTATTTGGACCATCGACACGAGGTGCTGATCCGCCGGACCAATCATCGTCTGAGCCATATCGGGCGTCGCCTTGAAATTCTCGAAGGCTATCTGGTCGCCTATTTGAACCTCGACGAAGTGATCAGGATTGTGCGTGAAGAGGACAATCCGAAAGAAATCTTCATGCGCCAGTTCGATTTAACCGAGGGCCAAGCCGAGGCGATTTTAAACATGCGATTACGCAGTCTGCGGCGGCTGGAAGAAATTGAAATCCGCAAGGAACATGGGTCTCTATCCGATGAAAAGACCGACCTTGTCGGCTTGTTGGGTGATGAAGGGCGACGTTGGAAGATCGTCGGGGGGCAATTGTCCGACATCAAGGCGGCGTTTGGCCCCAAGACTGATATTGGGCGACGCCGTACCAAAATTGGCGACCCGCCCAGCGATGTGATCATTCCCCTGGAAGCGATGATCGAACGCGAACCGGTGACCGTGATCTGTTCGGATAAGGGGTGGATTCGCGCCGCCAAGGGTCATTTGCAGGAACCCAACGACGTTAAATACAAGGAAGGTGACCAAGGGCGGTTTCTGCTGCATGCGGAAACCACCGACAAGTTGCTGATCTTTGCGACCAACGGCCGATTCTATTCGATTGGCGCCGACCGATTGCCAGGCGGGCGCGGCCATGGCGAACCGTTGCGCTTGATGTTCGATCTTCCGAACGATCACGATATCGTCGCATTGTTCGTGCATCAACCGGATCGGAAATTGTTGCTCGCGTCCAGCGATGGACGCGGGTTTGTGGTCGAGGAACAAGATGTCTATGCGCAAACCAAAGCGGGAAAACAGGTGTTAAATGTTAGCGGCGAAAATGAAGCGCGAGTGTGCCGGTTTGTTGACGGTGACACTGTGGCGGTGGTCGGGGAAAATCGGAAGTTGCTGGTGTTCGATTTGAATGACATGCCGGAAATGGCGCGCGGGCGTGGGGTTATTCTACAGCGTTATAAGGATGGCGGATTGTCGGATATCACAGTCTTTGACAAGACGGTTGGCCTGCAATGGCGTATGGGCGACCGCACGCGAACGGAAACGGATTTGCGAGACTGGGCCGGCCGGCGTGCGCAGGCCGGTCGCTTGCCGCCGCGAGGCTTTCCGCGAAACAATAAATTTGACTAACGGGGGTCTCTGTCGCGGGGCGGCTCCAGATGCCGCCATCCGGTCGGACCAAAGCCTTCAAGGGGTTGGAAACGCTTTTTGTAGGCCATTTTAGGGCTGTCTTCGATCCAAAACCCCAAATAAACATATGGCAGTCCGTCGCGTATAGCTGTTTGGATTAACGATAAAATTATAAACGACCCCAGGCTTCTCGCGGCGCTGTCAGGGTCGAAGAAGCTGTAGACGGCGGAGTACCCGTCTTCCAGGCAATCGGTGAGGCAGGCACCAATTAGGCCGCCGCGATCGTCGCGAAATTCGAGTATAGTCGACGCGACAGGACTGGAAACGACCATGTCGAGATAATCGCGTTCCTTCATGCGCACCATTTCACCGTCAGCGTGGCGGGAGGCCAAATACCGGTTGAATAGATGATACTGTTCGGCGTCCGGTGTAGGGCCAACATCGACGGTTGTCACCGTGGCATTGGCGTTCAGAATTCGCCGCCAGGATCGACTAAGCTTAAAATCATCAACGACGATGCGGACTGGGACACAGGCGTTGCAGCCGTTGCATGCGGGTCGATATGCGACATGGTGGCTTCGTCGAAACCCGGCCTGTGACAACGCTTCGTATTGAAATTGCGCGTCCGGCATATTCAATTCTGTAAACAATTGTTGTTCGACCATACCTGGCAGGTAAGGGCATGGCATCGGCGCTGATCGAAAGAAGGGGATGACCCTGGGTTTACCTTGGTTCGTCACGTTCTTATCTGGGCTTCGGCGTTTGAATTTACAACCAATGTCCCGGACAGGAAGTCATGCGCGCATCGGTTCTTGTCATTGAAGACGGCGATAATTAGGATCAGAAAACTTGTCATCGTCACCGACGAATAGAATAACGCGGTTATGGCGAAGGCCTGGATCAGACCCGGTCGATCCCCATCCAAGGTGCGCACTTCCACCCCCAGAAACTGCATACCGATTGTGGCGGACCGTTGACCGCTGATAAGGAGTGTGTGGTAGGCGATGGGAATAAGGGGGGCGAACGGCAGTAGCACGCCGGAGAGGAGTCCGAGGCTGAAGATGATGATGATCCACATCATCAAAAAAAACGCGCCAACAATCACCATGTCGATTAAGAAGGCCAGGAATCGACGCCATAAGATGCCCTCGAACAGGGCACCGTCGGAAACCGCATCGAAGCGCAGCCAGACGCCGGTCCACTTCAGTTTCCCCGTACTCGGCTCCGGAAGCTGATTGCCAGAAACCTGTTCGCCAGACAAAGCCGCCTCCTTAAATTGCGATAATTAATAACGTTAGGCTAAATAACATTGGCGCGGCAGTACGATTTCGCAAGGTCCTAATTATTGCCGAATATTGGTGGTGGTGCCGGTGATTTCGCATTTGGGTCTTTTATGTCCCGCGACAAAATAATTTCTAATCGTCTGTTCCCAGGCGATAATGGCTTATCTTTAAAGCGTAGTTCCGTGGCCGCTTTGGCCGCGACCTTGGCGGTGCATTTACTGGGCAAGCCCGCCTTTTGCAACGCCCGTCGCGCGGCGCTCACCGTAAAATTTTGGAAAGGCCTAAAGAATCATTTTATGGTGCGGGTTATCGACATGTATTTCAAGGGATAGCATGCCTTTCGTTTTGGCCGTTTGAAATACCTGATACTGCATGGTCAACAGTTCCAGATAGTTTTCTTTTTTATTTGGGACCTTTGATGATAGCGCCAAGCCCACCCCTTGTCGCCATGATGACTTGTTTGGGGTTTCCGATTATAAAGGCGCAAATACCGCAACCGCCAATGATCACGAGCTCCAAAGGTTGCCACAATACGCCCAAGTCTCCACCGCCTGCCGCGAAACTGTCCAGCACGGCGGCTAAAACCCCAACGATTCTGATAATTTCAAAAATATTTTCTCCATTCGACGCCTTTACGCAAAATACGCGGGAACCACTAAGCTAGTTTAAGCAATATGCATAATAAATGAAGTGGAAGGCGCATAAACATTTGTATGCGTCGTAAAATTGCGGGAATATTGTCCACAATTAGTACCGATTCTCCAACCAAGTTTAATTTTTTGAAGGGTTTGAACCAGATGGATACGTTGGCGTTCCGGAATGCTTGCGGACAGTTCGCAACAGGGGTTACGGTCATTACGACCATTGGTCCCGATGGTGAATTGATTGGCATGACCGCCAATTCCTTTTCGTCAGTTTCGTTGGATCCGCCATTGGTGTTGTTTTGTCTAGGGCGGGATGCAACCTCTTTTGATGTGTTTCAGACAATTGGCGGCTTTGTGGTCAATATTTTGAACGAAGATCAACAGGCGGCCTGTATGCATTTTGCGCGAATCGGCGACCACAAGTCTGAACCATTTGATGGGGTGGACTATGAAACCTGGGGTGCCGGCAGCCCGATCTTGTCCGACTGTCTGGCAAATTTTAAATGTACGACGGAAAGCATTCACGATGCGGGCGACCATGTTATCATGGTCGGGCGGGTCAACCGGATGCGCAGCGAAGGCGACCGAAAGCCGTTGGTGTTTCATACGGGAAAATTTTTCAAATTTGACCGCCTCCTGTGATCATATCGTCGTCTTTCAACCGACTTTATCTGCGTCAAGTAGTCGCCGAGTGCTGAAGCCGCGCTCGGTCAAGCGGTGCAAAAGTCCGTCAATGTGGCCAGGGTCGCGTGTCTCCACGGCGACATCCAGGTCGGCAAGCTTCATTTGTGACAGAGAAAACTAAAACCATGGTAGACTTGGTGAATGAATTAGAGGGCAAGGTCGCGATTGTGACTGGCAGCGCCCGGAACATTGGGCGGGTGACTGCGGAGGAACTGGCCCGTGCCGGGGCCGCGGTGGTCATCAACGCGCTGAGCCGAAAGAGTTTGTGCGAGGAAGTCGCGGAAGGCATATGCGCGGCGGGCGGGCGTGCCATTCCGGTTATGGCCGATTGTCGGGACAAGGATTCCATCGACGCCATGGCAACGGCGGCGATCAGGGAGTTTGGCGGTATTGATATTCTGGTTCACAACGCAGCGGTACGGCACAACATTCATTTTGACGACATGACTTTCGATCACTTGAAGGATCCCATCGCATTGTCGATTCATGGCATGTTCCATTTGGCCAAAGCGACTGTGCCGTCGATGAAGCAACGTGGCGGTGGTTCCATCATCGGCGTGGGCGGCATGAATTCGCATCGCGGGTCTACGGGACGGTCGCATTTGATGGCGGCGAAAATGGGCATGAACCAATATGTGCGCGGCTTGTCTTTGGATTTGGCCGAGTTTGGCATTCGCGCCAACCAGGTCGTGGTGGGCACTTATGACACGGTGCGAGATGCGTCAACGGCGGCGCCACGACGTAATCTTGTCAATATTCCACTGGGCCGGGAAGGCGTGCCGCAGGACATGGCTAATTTGGTTCGCTATCTGGTGGGACCGGGTGGCGATTATATCACCGGGCAAACCATCCATTCCAATGGTGGCGCATTCTTGAACCTTTAACGGACAAGCTGGAGGTTGAGCAACGATGAACGACCCGCGTTTCGCACCGGGACAAACGTCCGGAAATTTTATACGCCATTTTGGCTCTGTGCTCGCCATGGTGATGGCGTTGCGCCCCGTGCGTCCGGTGTATTGTTTGAAACCGGGCGAATTGACGGCGGCAGCGGCGCGATTTGGGGCGTGGTTTCCTGGCGACGTTCTCTATGCGGTTAAATGTAATCCACACCCCTTCATTTTGCGGGGACTTTATGAAGCGGGCGTTGCTGGGTTTGACGCGGCGTCCCTTTCCGAGATCGCGGACGCCCGAATGGTGCATCCTGACGCGGTCGTGGGGCTTCTGAACCCGGTGAAGCCACGCGGTGATATTCGCGACGCCTATCGCTTTCATGGCGTGCGCTTGTTCGTTGTGGATCATGCAAGTGAGTTTGAAAAAATGGTTGATGAACTTGGAAATGTTGTCGATGTCACCGTTCTGGTTCGTTTCGCCACCGCGCCCGCCAACGCTTTATATGAACTGTCGGACAAGTTTGGTGCGACGCCGGAAGAGGCCGCACGATTGCTGGCGGCTGTTGCGGGGCAGGGATGGGCGGCTGGAATTGCCTTTCATGTTGGGTCGCAATGCAAGACTCCGACGGCGTATACAACAGCGCTAATTGAAGCGGGCGCCATCGCGCGAAAATCCGGCGTCGCATTAGCGTGTGTCGATGTTGGCGGAGGATTTCCTGCTGACTACCTGGAGGAAATCCCGCCGCCTCTGCAAACCTATTTCGATGCGATTAGCGATGGTGCTCAACAAGCGGGTCTGTCCTGCCGATTATTTTGTGAACCGGGGCGCGCGTTGGTGGCATCCGCCTGCGCCTTGGTGGTGCAGGTGCAACTGCGAAAGGGTGACGATCTTTATATCAATGATGGCGTGTATCACAGCCTGTCGGAAATGGTCACTGGCGGTTTGCGCTATCCGGTGCGCTTGATTAGATTGGAGGGCGGTGTAGCGGCGGAAACATGCGCGTTTCGAATGTTTGGGCCGACCTGTGATTCGACCGACGTTTTGCCCACGCCATTTGAATTGCCGCATGATGTGCGTGAAGGTGATTGGATTGAAATTGGCCAGATGGGCGCGTATTCGAATGCAGTCTCGACACAGTTCAATGGCGTTTGGCCAAACGACTATGTCACGGTGGATGGTTAAAGAGGGGTCAAGGTCATAATGATGTCGCAACATTGGGTTAAATGCCCTGGCGCTGACGGTCCTCACGAAATGGCGTATGTGGAATAGGGCGATCTGTCGAGCCTTTAACTTTTACTATGCGTGCATGATTAAATGCGCAATGGGCGCGACTTCGATGTGTTGGCGGCGGCGCTCCAAGAGGGCTGCCGGGTTGTATGCATTGATGTCTTGGGGCGCAGTAAAAGGGATTGGCTCACGGACCCTGCGCAATATCAGCCCTTGTAATACGTATCCGACATGATGGCGTTGATAGCCCAGCTGGGCGCGGAGCAGGTTGATTGGGTCGGGGTGCGTCCATTGCGGCGTCATCGGCATGGTAATGGAGGCGACTCCCGCCAATCCCATACGTCGTAAGGTGCTGAACGATGTCGGGCCATTTATCGCCAAGGGTGCGCTGGATCGTATCGGCGCATATGTTGGAAGTCCATCGACATTTGATGATGTGTGTCGGAGGGAGGGGTGTCTGCCGCGAGTGCATGCGCCGTTCGGCGATTTGACCACCGCGCAGTGGGTGCATATGTCACGCATCAGGTGTCGAACGGTTGGACGCTCGGCTACGATCCCTGTATTTCTGACGCGTTCGGGGGTGTTGTTGAAAATGCGGATATGCGGAGAAATTAGGATACCCGTCCCCCCTGGTGTTGCGTGGGGAAGCGTCGGATTTTCTGTTGCTGGAAACTGCGATGAAGATGACCGTGCGAGGACTAAAAGAGAACCTTGTGGTGATTCCAGGATGCGGCCATGCGCCGGCCTTAATGGCTGGACGTTCAGATCGCAATCACCCGGGGCTGGCTTGCTATTGAGCCCCGTTGAGTTTTAGGGCGATCTCCTTGGCGGCGTAGGTGAGGATGCCATCCGCGCCAGCGCGTTTGAAACAGACCATCGCCTCCATCATCGCCGCCTCCGCGTCCAGCCAGCCGTGCAGACCGGCGGATTTGATCATCGAATATTCACCACTGACATGATACGCGAAGGTTGGAACGCCGAACTCATTTTTGACCTGACGAATGATGTCGAGATAAGGCATGCCGGGTTTGACCATTACCATGTCGGCGCCTTCATGGATGTCCTTGGCGACTTCGCGCAGGGCTTCGTTCGTGTTGGCCGGGTCCATTTGATAAGTGCGCTTATCACCTTGCAGCGCCTTGACCGACCCGACCGCGTCGCGGAAGGGGTTGAAGAAGACGGACGCGTATTTAGCCGCGTAGGCGAGGATGCGCGTGTGGTCAAGGTGATGTTCGTCAAGTGCTGCACGGATGGCGCCCACGCGGCCATCCATCATGTCCGAAGGTGCTATGGTGTCACAGCCGGCCTCTGCCTGAACGAGCGCCTGTTTGACCAGGACGTCGACCGTTTCGTCGTTGAGAATTTCATCGCCGTCCAGCAATCCATCATGGCCATGCGTCGTATAAGGATCGAGCGCGACATCGCACACGGTCAGCATGTCCGGCGCGGCGGCCTTTACGGCGCGGACCGACGAACAGACCAAATTGTTGGGATTGAGCGCTTCGGAGCCGTCTGGGGTTTTCTTCGACGGGTCGGTGAATGGGAAAATTGCGATGGCGGGTATGCCTAAATCCTGAGCTTGCTTGGCAGCGTCCACTATTAAATCAACGGAAAGGCGGTCGACGCCGGGCATTGATTCGACGGGAAGGCGAACATTGGTTCCATCGACGACGAAAAGCGGCCAGATGAAGTCATCGACGCTGACCTTGTTTTCCGCGACAAGGCGGCGAACGGCGTCGGAGCGTCGATTACGTCGCATGCGGCTGTTGGGATACGCGCCAAGCGTCGGGTCGGTCATGATCAGGGCCTCTATCTGCAAATATGTTGCGCGATATTAAGGGGGTCGATGAAATCGCACAATGCAGTCGATTATCAATCGTGGATGTTTAGGTATGGGTAATCGAAAACATCGAATTGAAAGTATCCCTAAAGATCCATAAAAGTATTTTGGTTATGATGGTTTGTGATTATTCACGAATTCTTAGTGTTTAAAATTAATGATCGTAATCCTTATGAATGTTAGGAAGCTACAAGTGGTTTTGAGCAACTCGGATCGGCATTTTCGGGAGATGATAAACAGTCATCCCGACGCCATTGTGCTGTAGGATCGGGAAGAGCGTTTTGTCCTCTGCAACGAACGCTACTACCAGGACCAATAGGATATTGCCCAGCTTTTGGTGAGGGCGTGGACGTACGCGTAAAGACATCCGCGATCATTACGGATGCGCAAATGCGAAAAGCGGCACGGTGCGAAAGGGAATAGTGTATTCCAGTAATCTGCCAG
>JAPKDL010000161.1 GCA_028822585.1 Alphaproteobacteria bacterium
CTATAAAATATCCCACTCCAAATGGCCGCGCTACGTCAGACTTCAGACCAATGTTTGCCCCATGTGAGTAACGTTGTCAGGCAGACAAAATTATGCAGATCGGCATAGTGGCTGCAAACATCGGAATAGAATGCCAACTTTATGGCTAAACGATCAATGAATATTGCCCTTGGTATCGTTTGCGCAGAAGACTGTCCTTAGGCCTTGGCTCATCGACCACGGTGCGCGCCTGGTGGAACCGGTTCGGTCCAGTGTTTGCTGCAGCGATTCGAAAATGCCGGATTCAATACTAGTCGTTACTAGTCGTTTTCGCTCTGGCGGTAGCATTTGGACGAGGTTCACGGCACCAAAACTTCGTACTTAACCAATCAGAAGCCCTTGCCGAATGACGCCAAATTTCTGCTTGAGCCCACGGGTGGTCGAAAAATGTTGGTGCGTCCAATTTCCTCCGACCGTGCCTTCATCATAGATTATTTTGAATGAAGGGCCTTAATTTGTAAAACTTGAGATCCTATGGACTCTACGTTTGAATGGAACATAAACTTAAGAAGACGCTGGTCTGGACCGACTTCCGGCCGAATATAAGGTTTATGAAGTTCAAATTTTAAGGAGCAACACGATGGAAATGGTCCGTCTCAATCCGCCCGCCGAACTGACGATGCCAGTTGGTGACGCAATGTACAGCCAGCGCGCAATTCGTCGGCTCGATCCTAATCGCCCAGTCACGGATGCGCAGTTGAAGATCATTTTAGATTCAGCCTCCAAGGCGCCGAACGGAGGCAACGCCCAACCGGCGCGTTATTTGGTCATTCGCGAGCGCGGCGCCATCAAAGAATTTGGCAAACTGTATTTTGAAGCGTGGTGGGCCAAACGCCGCGATGCATATGGCTGGACCTCCAAGGCTGATATCCCAGAGGATTCTCAGTATCGCTTTGCGGCGGGGCTAGCGGATGAAATGGTTAATGCGCCTGTGGTAATTTTAGTCTACTCAAATTCTACCGGCGTCGCCGCGTCCTCAACTTTCCCCGGGGTTCAGAATTTGCTGCTGTCAGCCCGTGCACTGGGCTTGGGCACTGTACTGACCACCCTACACGCGGACGTCATGGAGCAGGTCAACACGATGTTCGGTGTTCCCTCGGAGATGGTTTTTCACTGTTGTATCCCGATTGGTTATCCGCGTGGCAATTTTGGACCAACCAGCCGGCTACCTACCAGTGTAACCACCTCGTGGGACCGCTGGGGTAACCCTCCGCCTTGGAAGTAAAATTCAAAAAGGACTTGAACCTAGCTTGAGGTGGTAATGCGGGATTTGTGAAATTTTGACGAAAAACCCATTCCGGTATTTCAAGAAATCCCCCGAGATAATCTGTGTGGCGGTGGTGATGTATGTTCGTATTCCGCTTTCGCTTCGGCAGGTCGAAGACCTTCTCCATGAACGTGGCGTCGACATCAGCCACGAAACAGTTCGAATCTGGCGGAACCGATTTGGTCCGGTGTTTGCGTAGGAGATTGGTAAACGTCGGAACGGTAAGGCAGCCTTAAAATTTTTAGGAATGGCGTGAAGCGATACGGTCGCCCAAAAGTGATCGTGACGGACTTGTTTCGGCCTAACCCGGCGGCAATGAAAATCATAGAAAACGCCCAACGCCCGGAGATCGGTCTCTGGCACAACAATCAAGCCTAAAATTCATACCTACCGTTCCGGCGACGAGAACGAGCTATGGCGACATTCAGGAGCACAAAATCGCTACAGAAGTTCACCTCAATCCAATCTTCATTCCACAACCATTTCAACCAAGAACGACATCTTCACACCCGCCGGAACATCAAACTCAACCGATCGGCCGCCCTTGCGGAATGGCGTCAAATTACCCACCTGACTTCGGCACAATATGTTTTTCTATGATATGCTTCTTTTACTCTGAAAACGCCGCTTTCGCTAATAGGACCTCATCGAAGGAACGTGGGTGAGCCGAAGATTCTTGACACCCAACGTCCCACAAGATGTACCTTTCATTCCGCCGCTACACCCGGTTCAAAGGCATGCGGGTAGCTTTTGCGAGCGGCCTCAATAGTGATGCGGCCGTTGCGAATATCTTGTTGGATCAAGGCGGGCTCGCGCGAGGTGGGATCGCCCCATCCGCCGCCGCCGGAAATGACCATCTCGAAAATATCACCCTTGTAGAGCTTCTGGTTGCTGGCGGCGTCAATCCGGATTTCCTGTCCGTCGCGATGAATGATGTAGGCGGTGCGAGACCCCGGCTCGCCCCCGGCCAACCCCCAGGGGTCGGATTGATGGCGGTCACCGTTGGTGCTTAGCAGAACCTCGTCCGCCAGTATTTCAAAACGTTTTCGAATGCCGAGCCCCCCGCGAAATTCTCCCGCGCCGCCAGAATTGGCGATAAGGCTGTATTCCCGGATACGCACAAAAGGATGGCCGCGTTCAATCGCCTCCACTGGCGCGTTTCCCGTATTAGACAAAATTTGCGGGATTGCCTCCGCGCCATCACACCCTTTGGCGCCGCCATTCCCACCCGCTAGAATTTCGGTGAACATATTATACTGACCGCCGTCTTTATACGCGATGGTGACGGAAAACGTGCCATCGCATCCTGCTGCGGCGGTCTGGTCCGGGACCGCGACCCCAAGTGCGCGCTTCAGCGCTGTCGCCATGCGGTATACGCCCGTCATGCGGCCGCGCACCGGGGCAGGATGGATGGGGTCGACGATTGATCCCTTGCGGGTGATGATTTTAATCGGTCGATAGGTCCCCGCATTGGTAATCGCCTCAGGGCCGAGCAGCGTCGCAAACAAGGTGAGCGTCCCGGACTGACTCGACGCTAGCGGAATATTAATGGGCCAGACGACCTGATCCGCACATTCGCTCAGATCGACCTCGACTTCATCGTCCCGGACCGTAATTTTCGCCCGCATCGGCACCAGCGGGTCGCCCGCGCGTTGACCGTCAAGCATGTCATCCCCAGCGTAAACCCCATCAGGAATACGCGCGATGACGGCGCGCATGCGACGTTCCGAATAGTCCTGCAGCTCCGCCATGCCTCTGATAAACTTCTCTCGCCCATAGCGTTCCAGAATTTCCAGCAAACGCGCCTTGCCCCGCAGAACCGATGACATTTGCGCGCGTAAATCGCCAAGGACAACATCCGGGCACCGAACATTCGCCGTGATGATCTGCTCGATAGGGCCGCCATACAGATCCTTTTCAAAATCAATCCGCATGGAGGGCAAAATCAGGCCTTCTTGATAAATCTCGGTCGCGTCCGCGTTCGACCCCGCCATAGCGCCGCCGACTTCAAGGTGATGGGCAATAGTTCCGGCAAAGGCGATCAACGCGTCATCGGCGTCAAAAATAGGCAGGATCAAAATGATGTCGTTGAGATGCTGCCCGTTCTCATAGGCGTTGTTGAGCAAAAAGGCGTCGCCAGGCTTGACGGTTTCCAGGCCGTATTTATCGCTTATCCAGTCCAGCGCGGACGACAGGGAGTTCATCTGAATCGGCGTGCCCTCCGCTTGGGCGACCGTATCGCCATTGGCATCAAGCACGGAGGTGCAAAAATCGCGCGACTCCCGCACGATGGTCGAGTGCGCCGCGCGCATCAAAGCCTCGCCCATTTCGCCCGCAGCGGATCGCATTGCACCACTGATAACGGCAAAGTCTCCCGGTGATAACCGCATTAAGCGTTCCTCCGTTCAAGATGTAGCAATCCGAAATCATCACTCCGCGCCGTCCAATTAGTCGGGACCGATGTCGTTGTGGTCGGCTCGATACACAAGACGGGTCCCGGAACGGGTTCGCCGCTCGCTAGTCCTGCACGGTCATGGATCGACGTTTCTGTTTCAACGCCGCCAATATGCACAGTACGGCAGTCTGCACCCTGACCCGTTGGCAATGTGCGCCATTGCGATAGCACAGACGGCGCCGATGACGATGCCATCAGACGAAGCGCCGTAATCTCCACCGCCTGGTCTTCAAAGGCGTGGCCATACCGTAGCGCGTGGACGCCATGAAACGCTTCTGAGACATACGCTGCGCCTTTGCTTTCGCCCGCCCCCATTTCTAACGGTACACGTAACTCAAACCCTTGCCCCACATACCGAACATCGGCTGTATAGGTCAGCGTCAATGCAGCCGCGTCGACATTGAGTTCGCCAAACGAAGTTATCGCGTCGTCGCGCAATTCCGCCATCAAAGTTGCGAAAGCAACACGATCCTGCATGACGGGTGAGCCTTGCTCAACCGCACGGGTGAAATCCATTCTCAGTCCCGCAGCGGTAAGACCAAAGGCAGAAAATACGCCAGGATCCGGTGGAATCAATACGCTACCTGCATCCAGTTCTTCGGCCAAAGGTGCCGCGACCATCGGTCCCGCGCCACCGCAGGCGAAAAGCGCGTAATCCCGTGGGTCATATCCACGTCGCACAGTCACAGAGCGAATGGCTTCCGCCATATTAGCAATCGCGATGCGGTAGACCGAATCCGCCAATTCCAAAACACTTAGTCCGAGCTCGTCGACCAGTAGCATTCCGGCCTGCTGCGCCTGCGCCAGGGAAAGTTTAATTCCGCCGGGCAACTCCGACCTGTCCGCCAGAAGCCCCAGACAAATCATCGCGTCAGTCAGCGTAAACCCGTCGCCGCCACGGTCATAACAGGCCGGACCGGGATCGGCACCCGCGCTTTTGGGGCCAACATTCAACATGCCGCCCTCATCGATCCAAGCCAGACTACCGCCGCCCGCACCAATGGTGACAATATCGGTCATGACCATATTAAGCGGCTGTCCCTGCACTTCACCATAGGCGCCGCCATGACCGGTTTCATGCGCCTCGCCATTGGTCACGAGACAGATATCGGTGCTGGTGCCGCCAACGTCGAGCGTGATCAGCGATGGTAACCCCGCCTGCGTCGCAAGGCTGGCAGCCCCCGCCACCGCTGCCGAGGGACCAGACAGGAACAATCCAGCCGGGCGTCGACGCGTTGCCGGAACCGGCAAAACCCCGCCATTGGCCTGCATAATCAAAGGTTCTGCGATGCATCCCGCCTGTTTGACCACTTGCGCAAACTGATCCAGATAGCGATCAACGACCGGATGTAAAAAAGCGTTGATGACGGTCGTGCTCGCGCGCTCAAACTCGCGATGCACCGGACATACGTCAGACGATAGAACCACGCGAATTTCGGGATGACGCTCCGCGATCACCTCGGCGACAATGCGTTCATGACTCGGGTTGGCGTAGGCGTGCAACAAGCAGATTGCGATTGACGGGACGCCCGTGTCTTCAATCAGGCGGTCAACAACGCCCGCGACCTGATCGCGGTCAATTGGATCAACAATACTGCCGTCCGGGTCCGTCCGCTCCGCAACTTCATAAACATTGGCGCGGTCCGTAAACGGGTCCGGCTTGCGATAAAACATATCGTAGATATGCGTCTTTTCCTGCCGACCTATATAGAGCATGTCGCGAAACCCCAGGGTCGCAATTAAGCCTGGCTGTGCGGCGCGACGCTCGATCAGCGCGTTCACGGCAACGGTCGAGCCATGCAACAAGCGGGAGACAGCGGCGGGCCCAACGCCCGCTAGTTCAATGCCCCGTTGAAACGCCGCCGCAGCCGCGTGCTCTGGCGCGGCAGGCGTCGAGGGGACTTTATCGGCGAACACCTGTCCGTCCGGCCCAATCATGAAGAGGTCGGTAAAGGTCCCTCCGGTCTCAATCCCCAAGGTCCAGCTCATTTGCATCTCTCGATAGTGGCACCGTTTAGAACAAAACGGTTAACGTGCAGTGTGCGCTTAAAGCGGGATCTAAATCCAGCCGGTTGTCTCAAAATTTACCGAATAGGCTGCAATGCCCTATTTGGCAGTGTCAGGGGAATCTTTGTTGAGATGT
>JAPKDL010000041.1 GCA_028822585.1 Alphaproteobacteria bacterium
ATCTCGCGGATTCAAAGAAGTATCCCTATATGCGCCTGCGGGAAGGCGTTCGGCTTGAACCCCTGGGGCCAGAATTCAAAAACTGGCGGAAAAATAAATGTTAGAGAAAATCAAGATTGGATAGAGCTGCATCAGGACATAGGGCTCAAGATCTCCACTGACGAAGAAGAACAGCAACAACCAAGGCGTAAGACGCAACGACGCAGCCCGGTCAGCAGCAAACGCGGCGAGCGGGCCCATATCAACTGGGTCAGTTCAAGATTATGGAACATCAACCCAAGAGATGTGACCCTTACATATGGTGATGACACCTCGATAGAAATCATGACGAATGAGGGAATAGAAGAGTTTCGGGAGGCCTGTCTCGATGATGAATGACTTTAAACTCATCACGGCCCAACTGGTTATCAGATATTGGAACGTAGTCTCTCCTATGCGATCGGCATGTCGCCCTGAATCGTTGTGCGATGCATCCGACGCGGATAGCTCGTATCGTAGGCTGTCGCGCAATGCATGACCGCGCGGTTGTCCCAGAAGACCAGGTCGCCGACCCTCCAGCGATGGTCGTAGACGAAGTCCGGCTGCGTGGCGTGGGCGTTGAGCGTGTCGACCAACGTGCGGCTTTCGACCATCGGCATCCCTTCTATTCCCTGGGTGAAACCTTCGTTGACGTAGAGCGCCCTGCGGCCTGTCTCCCGATTGATGCGCACGACCGGGTGGGTGACTTCGGGCACCTCAGCGAGTTGTTCGGCCGATAGCGTCGGCCGCTTTCCACCTTCGCCCATCTGCGAGAACCGCGCGGCGTAGCCATGCACGGCGCGAACCCCCTCGATGCGATCCTTCATGTCATCATCAAGCGCGTCGTAGGCGGCGTACATGTCCGCAAACAGCGTATCACCTCCCTCCGGCGGAACCTCCAATGAATAGAGAAGGGACCCCATGGGTGGCTTGGCCTTGTAGGAGATATCGGTATGCCAATAGGCGCCGCCATTGTCGATCGGTGTCGTGCCGTTCTCGCCGCGATTGGCGAGCGCGATGATCTCCGGGTAGTCGGGCAGCAGATATTGTTTCACGGTGTGGATTTCGAGGTCGCCGAAATTCCGGCTGAAGGCAATGTGCTGGTCGTTGTCGATCGTCTGGCCGCGAAACACCAGGATGGAGTGTTCGTTGATCGCCTTGCGCAACGCGGCAACGGACGCTCCGTCGACTGGTTTCGACAAGTCTATATCTTCGACTTCGACGACGAAACGAGTTGTTGTCATTGGCTTGAACGATAGGGTCATGATGTCTTCCTCCAACGGACGGTCGGTCGCGTACGGTGCTATACCTTATCCGACATTTCCCAGATAACTTTCAATTCCATGGCAATTGTAGGCGAACCACACCACCGTTGGAAGAAACTTTCCTCTGCCCACAACACGGCTTCTTGAGTAGGACGGGTGGAAAAGATACCGTACCGGTCAATCTAGATGACGCATTCATACCCATGATCAAAATCCCAGCCTTTCAAAATGCGGATTATCGCCATCTCTGGGCGGGCGCTGCGTTTAACCAACAAGGCATGAGCGGCGAACAGGTTGTGTTAGGACTGCTGATCTTCCAGGTCACAGAATCTACAGCCTGGGTCGGAATCATGCTGGCGGTTTATTTTCTGCCATTCTTTGTCTTCGGCATTGTATCTGGAGCGGTGGCAGATCGGTTAGATCGCCGCTCTTTGTTGCGCCGCATCGAAGCGCTCATTATCGCAAATATGATGATCCTGGTTGTCCTGCTGGCGATGAATTTAGCAGCGCTTTGGATCATTCTCACCTTCGCGTTGACGTCTGGCACGTTGCGCGCACTGCATCAACCAGCGCGCATGAGCTACGCCTATGATATTGTTGGCGGCGATCAGGTTGTACAGGGTCTTGGATTGTTAAATTTAGGATCGCGCACGGGTCAATTAATCGGCGCCCTAACCGCTGGCGCAATGATGGAACGGTTCGGCGGCTCCGCGGCCATACTCGTTCTCGCCATCAGTCACGGCGTCGCTTTAATTTTCTTTTTACGCCTGCGCACGGCTGGCAAGGCTGCCATGAATAAACATGCGCCGATGCGCCAAAACATTGCCGAATTCACCACAGAACTGAGAAAAAATCGTGTCTTGTTGATGTTGCTGGCGGTCACGGCGTCCGTGGAAATATTTGGCTTTTCCTTTGCGACAGCCTTGCCAGAATTGGCGACGACTCGACTGAATCTCGGTGCCGACGGGTTGGGAATGTTGCACGCCGCGCGCGCGGTGGGCGGCATGGCAGCGGGGTTGGCGCTAACCTTCATGGCTGCCTTCCACCGGCGTGGCCTCGCCTATATCGGTGTGATCTTCGTCTTTGGCGCAAGCTTGATGCTGCTCTCATTTGCAAGTTCCCTGGCGGTGACATTGGCCGCAGTCGCCATTGTTGCGATTGCAGCAGCGGCCTCTGACATCCTGACACAGAGCATGATGCAATTGGCGGTGCCGAACGAGTTACGTGGGCGCGCCATGGGCGTGTGGGTTTTGGCGGTCGGCTTTGGGCCGGTGGGACATTTGGAAATGGGCAGCCTTGCGGCGTCAATTGGCGTTGGCGCCGCCTTGTTCGCAAACGGTGCGGCGCTGTTAATTATCGGCGTCATCGTCGTTATTGCCACACCGCGCCTGCGCCAATTGTAGCATGTACAAACTATGGCCTTATCGCGAAGATACATGGGCGCGAACGACAAAGGACAGAACGATGACCGTAAACGCAACCCGCCATAACGCCGGCGCCTCAAAGTCGTTCGGCCCTTTTACTGTCAGCCCTCTGCCCGACGCCACGTTCGGGGGACGCGTCGAACTTGCAAATGGACGCAGCGGCGCAAGGGCGTTTATTGAGACAGCGGAAGCCGATCCAGGGCTGCTGTCTCGCGCCCTGTATGATGTGGAGGGGCTCTTGTTTCTGCCCGGAATGGACGCCATTTCGGACGATCCGGAATTTCTGTTACGCCTCAGCCGGTTATTCGGCGCAGAAGTGGAAGACTACAGCCAAACTCTCATCGCAAAGAACATGACCCACCCGAGTGTGCCGGAAATTTTTATCGTGTCCAACATCGAGCCTGCTATCAAACTACCGCCTGCACGCCCCACCCCACCCTTGACCGAAAGCGGCGAATTACCAACGCAATTTCCCCATCGACGCGGTTGGCACACAGACCAAAGCTACCGTCGTCCGCCGCCGGACGTGTCTTTGTTCTATGCGGTTATTCCCTCGCCCGAGGGACAGGGCCAGACATTATACGCCAACGGATTCGCCGCCTATGACGCCCTTCCCAATGATTTGAAAGCCCAGGCCCAAAACCTTATCGGCATTCACGTTATGCTGGGCGCAGGACGATCTGAATACGCCGCGCGCGCTGGTGAAGCGCCGAAACCATTGGAAGCTCACCAGCAACCACAACACCAACCTGTCGTCCGCACACATCCGGTCACAGGCCAACGCGCCTTATTTCTCTGCGAAGCTGGACAGATGGATTGGGTGGACGGCCCATTCGTCGGCATGGCGCCGGGCGCCAACGGTGCCGGCGCCAAATTGTTGTACGAATTAATGACCCACTACACGCATCCCGCATTCACCTATACACACAACTGGTCCAAAGGCGACCTTGTGGTGTACGATAACCGGTCCTCAATTCACGCTGCAACCTGGTTTGATTCCGACGCGTATCAGCGTCTTATGTGGCGCACGACCACTTGGGGCAACCCGGGCCCCGACTATGACGGCGAGGCCCGAAGCTGGATTCCAAAGTAGGCGTAACCGGTTAGCGGTTTACCAACCCATCATGCCGGATTGACGGCGCGGGTCGGCGCCACCGTACAGACGGCCATTTTCCTGATCATGTACGATGGTGCAGACCGCTCCGGCGCTGCGAATTATTTCCGGCCACCACTCCAAATCATGCCCACGGCGCTGTAGATCCTCGCCCACGGATGCGGGGACGCGATTTTCCATTTTAACCTTGCCGGGGCTGGCCATATGCGGTTCGAAGGAATCGGGGTGGCTGTAGGTCGCAAAACGGGGTGCCTCGATAGCTTCCTGCACCTCCATGCCAAACAAATGGATATTCAGGAACACCTGCGCCATGGCCTGACATTGCACGTCACCACCCGGCGTGCCGAATGGCATAGTGATCTTGCCTTTCTTGATGGCGATGGCGGGGTTCGGCGTCAGGCGCGGACGTTTACCTGGCGCAACGCAGGACGCATGTTCCGGCACCGCCCAGTTCTGCGACCCCCGACCCGACGCAACGATCCCAAGACCCGGAATAATCGGCGTTGAACTGGAATTATCGCTCGGCGTTATGGAAAACGCGTTACCCTTGGCGTCCACTGCACAAGCGTAAGACGTGTCATATTCATGGGGAATGGGACCATGCAAGGTCGGCGCATGAACTGGGCCCGCACCAATACCGGCGTATCCCGGCACTTCGCCGAAATCAGGCATCCCTGCCGACGCCATGGCGGGGTCAATCAGCCCTCGACGCACGGCGGCGTAGTTTTCTTCCGACAACAAATAATCCAGCGGCACGTCCACGAAACGTGGATCACCGTAATAACGTTCCCGATCCGCGAACGCCAGTTTGATCGATTCGCATACGGTGTGGATGTAATCCGCGGAATTATGGCCCATCGCCTTGAGGTCAAAACCGTCCAGCAGGGACATAATCTGCAACAACACGGGGCCTTGGCACCAAGCGTCGCAGGTATAGATATCAAAGCCAAAATAGTTACGCATGACCGGCGCTTCAATTCCGACGCGGAAATTCTTCAAATCCTTCGCCGACATCAGACCGTCATTTTCTTCATGGAACTTCACAATGGTCTGCGCAATGTCACCTTCATAGAAGGCCTTTCGCACGGCTTCTAACCCGGCGCTACGATCACCACCTGCGGCGGCTTCTTCATCCACCATGTACTGCAATGTCCGGCCCAAATCAGCCTGAACGAAATTTTCGCCGACTTCCGGCACTTTGTCATTTGGCAAATAGATATCCGCGTTCGTCCCCCACCGGCGCAGGAGTTTCTGTGTATTTTTAATCGACCCCTGCATGGTCGGATGCATGGAAAACCCATCCCGCGCATAGCGGATCGACGCGACCGCGACATCGGAAAAAGTCATCGTACCATATTTATCCAACGCGGTCGTCCAGGCGCCTACCGCTGCGGGCACAACGCTGCGCAAGATGCCGTTGGGAATGGCGCCGCCATTATCAGAAATGAACATGTTGATGTCGGTCTTTTCCGGCCACACGCCCAGACCGCTGATGGTGACGACTTCATCAGTTTCGGCCAGGTAAATTATCATTGGCGCGACACCACCAACATTCACGATATCGCTTTGTAGAACCGCCAGCGCCATACCAGCTGCCACCCCAGCGTCAATGGCGTTACCGCCGGCTTCCAGAATTTCGAACCCCGCCTTGGAGGCAAGATAATGTCCTGCCGAACACATATATCGCGTGCCGAGCATCGTGGGTTGATAAGACGCCATAAATATTTCCCTTCATTAATGGGTAAAATAATTACATTAATGGTATCGAGTCGCACGCCGATAGAAAAGCGCGTTGTATCAGGTCACGCCGTGAACCCTGTTTCGACCAGGGGCTCATTATCAATAACCCGCTGATAAGACATGCGCGAAAGGTCGAGCGTCTGATATTCACCGTGCAGCAGCAATTCGGTCATCGCACGACCAATGGCAGGGCCTTTTTGTAACCCGGCGCCGGAAAACCCGGTGGCGACATAGAAATTCTCCAGCCCACCAACCCAGGGCCCGATGATCGTATTGCCATCCATGTGGTTCAACGCGTAGTGCCCACACCAACTTCGCATCAGCTTCAGGCTTTCAAATTTGGGTACGCGGTTCGCCAGTGACGGCCATATGATTTTGTCAAACAAGTCCGGCTCAATATCCCAATTGAACCCGCTCGGCTTATCCTTTCGCGTGAACCCGGCGGTATAGCCCGCACCTTCCTGTCGAAAGGAAACGCCGTCCACATCCTTCGTCAAGGGCATGTCTTCCAGTTCCGCCCTGGTTTCAAAATAGAATGTCTCGCGCTGCAACGGTTCGACCGGCACTTTCATACCGACCATGTTGCAAAGCGCCGGTCCCCAGGCACCGGCGACATTGACTACGCGATCTGCGTCAAGACGCCGACCGGACTCCAACACCACCCGTTCAACTTTCGTGTCATTCGCGTCAAACCCAACAACTTTGCCCTGGATATACTCAACGCCCAGGCTGATCGCTTTGCGGCGAAAACCAATGACAGCGGCGTGCGGGTCGATGAATCCATCTCCTGGTGCATGGAGAGCCGCATCAATCCCCTGGACATTGAAAGATGGGAAGCGTTTCGCCAGCGCGGCGGCGTCCAACACGACATTCGGTACGCCCTGTGCATTTTGCACGCGACAATTTCCTTCGACGATGGCAACATTCTCCGCGCCCGCGACCATGGACAGGTAGCCGTATTCCTTAAAATCGAACCGGCCCGGTTCTCCGTCAACATCCATCAGGCGCGCAAAGTCCTTGTAGACTTCCTGGCCATAGCGGGACATTTCGATATTTTCCGGTAGCCCGTGCATCAATCGAACGCCGCCGGAGGAGCGGGGTGCCGCCGCCCATTCATAGCTAGGGTCGGGTTCAATAACGACGATATCGCCCGCATGACCCGCCATCGCCATATGATATGCGATGCTCGACCCCATAATGCTGCCACCGATGATTACAGTCTTCGCCATGACTTTTCCTCTCTATGGATCCAGTTCCGGATAACGCCGGAATACGCCTTTTTCATTGAACGGAATGCGGCGGTCTGACGCCAGATACTCTGCAATACGCGGCAATGCCGCCACCGTATCATGAAGGCGTGACGCCAACGGGAAATCAGGTTCAATCCGCGCCATCGCCTTGGGAAAGGCGTAGCGCAGGCCCGCGATCAATTGGAAAATGGATAAATCCACATGCGTCGGTGCCGACCCGATAGCATAATCTGAACCTTCTGAATTCCCCGCAATGACGCGTTCAAAGTACCCCAGATATTTGGGCGCGCGAATCTCCAGAAAATGCACCGACTTTTGTTTCGCCTCATCAATTTGATCTTCAAAATACAACGCGTTGGCAATCGGGTGATGCGTGTCGTGGATTTCCTTCACGAAATCGGTCACAGTCAGTTGCAATTGATGCGCGTACAAACGCCCGGCCTCGTCCGAGGGCGCTAAAGCGTGGTGGTCACCGAGATACATTAAGATGTTGGCTGCATGCGCAATCACCAACTCGCCCGCTTTTAAAAACGGCGGCGCGTAGGGTTGCGGCTGGGCGGCGTCGGATTCCAAAAACGCGCGAATGGCGGCGACGCCTTGCCGGTCTTCTTCCGATCCCCGGCCGATATCGACGTAGTCCGCACCCACATATTCCAACGCCAAGCGCACAACTTCGCCTCGCCCCTGAATCCACGGCCAGTAATAAAATTCATATGCCATGTTGTCTCTCCCGAAATTTCTCCTACGTAGCTGTCAGGACATTACTCCCCGCTTGCGCCGCGGCGACAATCCGGTCCGCGTCTTCCGCTAGAAGCGATCGCTCGGCGACCATGTCATCGACCACGGTCCGCAGCTTCGCCGCATAATCTGCGTCATCCTTGTAACGTTCCGCAATCGACGGGCGCGGGTCGCCCTTGGCCAGGCGCTCCGCCCGTGTTTCGGCAAAGGGAATTTTGGACCCGGTGGTGCTGTAAATATCACCTTCTGCATGACCCTTGGCGCGCAAATTCCAACCCGTGAGCGTGGCACGCGGTGCCAGCAACGCAGGATGCCGCAACCCGGCATTCCCGTTGCCATCAGAATCGACCGTGGACACCATTACTGGATAAGAGGCACCTTCGCGTGGCGGAATCACGCTATGATCAGCGAGGCGCAACCCATTGACAAGGCCGCTATAGACGACACCGGGAATATCTGGGAAGCCCGTACTGTCCTGATCCGGCGCCACCAAAGTTCCAGCATCGACACTGGGAAAACAGCTTGGTGGCGGCGCGACGTCGTTTTCCACCCATTCCTTCATTGCGCTAATCAAAGGTCGCATTACGGCGCTATAGGTCATTTCGCTGTCTGGTTGCTGAATTGCGCTTGCATCGGGCTTCACCGCCCAGCCATGGGGCGTTCCCGCCGCCAGATACACCCGCACGTTATCGGGCTGTTCAATGTCCTGGCCTTCGCAATCCGTCACGACCAATGAGGCGCGCGCCGACCAAATTTCGGTGTCGGTGTCCAAATGCATGATCTTCGGCGTAACGCCCACCGCCTCGCACCGCTCCAAAAGACCATCGGTCAGACCGGAAATTGGATCAGTCAAAGTGCGATAGGTGAAAGGGAATTGATCGCCAGGGTAATTATGATCTTCGTGTTGACGTTGATACCGACCGGCTTGGGTAAACGCCTGATTGATGAAGGTCTTGCGTGACCCCGCGATAACCGGCGCCGCCACCTGAAATACCTGGCCGCCCGCCAACGCTTCGTTAAAGCCCTGATACAGGAAATCGCGCACGAAGCGGCCGCTTTGCGACAGGCCGAACAGCATAGCGCGTTGCGGCGGCGTGCCGTCTTGCGCCAATGGATTATCAGCGCCCTTGTTACGCAGGAAACTCGCAACATCACGAACCGAGGCGAAGGCCAGCCCCGCCACAGTTGGATTTTTAGCCGTGTATATGAATTCGTAGATGGCACCGCCATCAAACGCGTCACCAGATGGACGGGTAATTTCAACTCGGCGATCATCCAGATAACGCCAGCTCAAATCCGCTGGCGTTTGCCGATCGTCCCGCTCCCGAAGCCGAACGGTCAAAGTGGCCTCTTCGTCAAGATTTGCGGCGGGATACGCCAAGGCTCCGACGAAACTTGCTTGATTCGCTTCGCTGATGAATTCCTCCAAACACGCGCCGGTTATCGGCACCGAACCATTGGTCGCAACTGGGTAATCCGCCCGCATTCTCCCTGCATCGCGAGTTACATCGTCCTGCCACCCGGTCCACACAATGGTGTACCCTTCATTCATCAGATACCCAGTTCCCGCGTCACCGGCAGTGTCCGCCGTATTGACCGCCGGGCCGCTGTTGACGCGACAAATTGCGCGTTTCTGGCCGCGATTGAGAATTTCATAAAACACCCAATCATTGCCCTTCGACGGATCGACAGGTCTTAGAATGGTCACATCTGTCTTGTATTCGACCAACCCATCACTGTTGCGCGGCGCCTTGTCGAGATTGACCAGCCCGGCGTTTTTCGGGTCGTTCGGGTCCGCCGCGCCCACGACATAGCCGGACAGACTTTCGTATTGACCAACCTCCCCAAAGGACCTGCCACCATAGATAGGCGATTGCGTTTCAACGACGACGAATTCCTTGATCCCATTCCCGGACATACTTAGCGACCTCTAATTAATGTAAGTGATAAAGATGTGGCTGGCTTTCGAACCGCTTAACCCGGCAGATTTTTTTCCTTCCACAGATAGAACGGCCCGATTGTCGGGTCGGCGGCGCGCACGCGGTAATACGGAATGCGCGGTTCATACAAATCAAACAGGCGACGCAATTCAGCCGCCGGGTCGTCGTAATCATCCGCACGCAAATCAACGATGGGATAATCCATGTCCTGGTACACCAAAATTGCTGCTGAACGTTGTCCGCCATGCTGGCCGCCCGCATCGCGCCCAGCTTCAATCGCCAACATCAACCGCGCTTCCAGCGCCAAATCTTCGGACTCAATGAAACTGACGGTCATGGCTTCCACGACATCCCCGCTGGTCAAGCGATTGCCCATGGACACAAATCCATCGCCAATATGATGGCCTTTCCAGTCATTATTATTGGCACCGGTGCGCGCTGTGGCGCGGCCTTGGGAGTCCACCACAGCCAATTGACGTGATTCGATGTGTGGGTCGGCGTCGACCAACGCGTTCAACACGTCTTCCGCTGGCGTTCCTTTCGCCAAAAGCTCTAATCCCATGGGCCCAAGTCGGGGATCCGTCAGGGCCTGTGTCGCAACCGCGCCTGCGCCCTTTTTAACATGCGGCACCCGGCTGCCAACGGCCATTTCACCGGTCGACGTGACAACCCCCAACGCGCCCGTGCGACTGCACCGCGCAATAAAGCTGAAGGTGTTGAATTCAATTGCAAACCCATTTGTATCCATGCTCACAATTCTTTCTCCATTGCTGTCAAACTGTCATCAATAATCTCAACGACCTTATCCACCTGCGCCTCCGTGATGCACAACGGCGGCGACAGGGAAATCACATTGGCCGCCCGGGTCAAAAGACCCCGATCCTGCAGCCCCTGATTAAGGCCAACAATCGCGCTATCCGATTCGGCGAATTTTTCCTTAGTGTCCTTATCCTTGACCAACTCCACCCCAGCTAACAAGCCCAAGCCGCGCACATCGCCAACCGTTCTGTGGCTGCGCAACCCATTCAATCCCTCCATAAGGCGCGCACCCATTTTTGCCGAGTTTTTAACCAGACCTTCACCTTCGATAATTTCAAGGTTGGCCAGTGCCGCCGCGCACGCCGCCGCATGCCCGCCATAGGTCAACAGATGCGATAGCTTGTTATCACCCTCGAAGGCTTCCACCACATGCGGGCGGCAGATGACCCCGCCAATTGGTACGTAACCGCTCGACAACCCCTTCGCCATAGTCAGGATATCGCCCACCAAATTCCAATGTTCCGAGGTGAACATTTTCCCCGTGCGGCCAAACCCGTTGATTACTTCGTCCGTAATCAACAGCACCCCATGGCGGTCGCAAATTTCACGTAGGCGCGGCCAGTAATCATCCGGCGGCACTACAATTCCATTCGACGCTGAAATCGGTTCGGCGACAACGGCCGCGACAGTTTGCGGGTTTTCGTATTGAATCATCTGTTCAATCTGATCCGCGCACAACACATCACACGCCGGGTGCGTCTGGCGAAAATCACAGCGATAGCAATTGGGTGGCGACGCGTGCAGCACACCGGGCATAAATGGCGAATGATAGGGTTCCGAATTAGGCCGCGTGCCGCTGACGCTCATCGCGCCATAAGTGGCGCCATGATACGACCCGCGCCGCCCAATGATCTTTTGCCGCTTTGGTTCGCCGTTATGATAGTGGTATTGCCGCGCGATCTTGATCGCCGATTCAATCGCTTCAGACCCGCCGGAGCAGAAAAACACCGTCGACAAATCACCCGGCGTGATTTCCGCCAAATGCGTCGCCAACTGGATGGCGGGAATCGTCGTCGCCTGGGTCGAACTGGCATAAGCTAGGGTCGAGGCTTGCCGCGCATAAGCGTCACCAATTTCCGCACGCCCATGCCCCACATTCACCAGCCACAGTCCGGCTAGCGCGTCGATGAACTCGTTACCGTCGATGTCCTTGACCATACAGCCCTTACCTTCGACTAGAATACGTTTGCCCGCATCATTCGCCAACGCCCTGTAGGCGGATGCATGCATCAACAGATGATCGTTCCCTGCGTCTCTCAGCGCGGCTTCGTTAGTTAGCTCCGACATGATTTAGTCTCCTGTTTTCAATACGGGTCTATTCCCGCAAGATGTGCGCGTCGACCAACCAGCACGCGCCCGCCGCCACCTCTTCCACGGCTTTTGTCAACACGTCCGTCAACGCATCCTTAGTCATAATCGGCCCTTCGGCTTTCCAACCCAACCCACGGGCTAATTCGGCAAGGTCCGGCGTTGGGTCTTCTATCCGTTGCCCGACCAGGCGGTTTTCCGGTGGTCGCCCCCGCAGATGGGCGACCGTTTCCTGATGCACCACGTCATTGTAATAAGATCGGTTGTTGGACACGAGGATCAGCAATGGAATGCGATATTTCGCCGCCGTCCAGAGCCCGTTCAAGCCCATCAGCGTATCGCCATCGCCCAAAATTGCGACGGGAATGCGCCCACTGCCCTTCAACGCCAAGGCGGAACCAACCGACATGCCGGGACCCGACCCAATGCCCGCCGCGCCATCGCCGCCCAGAAAGTCCAGTGGTTCATCAAACCGGCAAATCGATCCCGACCAGGTCAAAGGTATGCGCATCAAGGTCGAGGAACGACCCGCCAGCGCCGCTTTCATCGCATCCGCCAGATCGCGGTGCTCCAAAGGCGCGTCAGCGGGCTTGACCTCCGGCAAGGGTGTTAGGTCTGAAACCGGTTCCGGCCAATTCGTCTTTTTCACAACGCCGCCCAATTTTGCTTCCAGCGCAGGCAGAATTGCGGATACCGTGCTGTCCGGATCGCTTAAAATGCGCACATCGACCGCGGGCAGAATGTGGTGATCCATCGACCATCCATTATGCAGCAACGAATCCAATGAAGCGTTGATCAACTTACCGTCGGTTTCGGATTTTCCTGTCGCCAATTTGAAAGTCCCGGCAGGGTCAATCCAGTCCAACGATAGAATAACATCAGCTTCGGCGATCATGGTTTTGGCCGACCCATCCGGTCGTTTCATCGGCGGCGCCGGGTGTAACGGGTGTGAAGTCGGGAACGCGGCGCCGGTTTTCAAATCCGTCAAAACACGCGCGTCCAGCAACTCAGCTAACCGCACGCGTTCGTCCCAAGCAGCGTGGCTCCGTGATGTCCGGCCCACCAGGATCAATGGTTTTTTTGCCGCCGCTAACAACTCAACCGCTTGTTCAACGCTCTCTGCCGCAGGCGCGAACGGCGCACCGGGTTCAAACCGTGCCGGGTCAGGAATATCCAAGGGTGCGTCCAACTTCTGCTCCTGCATACCCAGATCTAAACAGACATAGACCGGCGCGTTTGGTTTAGTTCGCGTAATCTGCCAGGCGCGCAGCATGGATTCGACGGCGGCTTCCGGCGACGCTGGCTGATCGTCCCATTTGATGTAATCGCGCACCAGGGCGCCCTGGTCCTTGGCGGTGTGAATCCATTCGATCCAGGGGCGGCGCTTATCAGCGTCCATCGGTCCGGTAGCGCCCAGAATTAACATCGGCACCCGGTCGCACCAGGCGTTAAAGATGGCCATGGTCGCGTGCATCAACCCGACATTGCTGTGCACTGCCACCGCCATGGGTTTATCGGTCACCTTGGCGTAGCCATGCGCGATAGCGACCGCGTGTTCTTCATGCAGCGCCACCAGCATTTCCGGGTCGCGATTGCCCAGGTAATTCACCAGACTGTCATGCAGCCCCCGGTAACTGGCGCCGGGGTTGAGCGCGATATAATCAATGCCAAATTCGCGGAGCATTTGCGCAACGGCGTCGCTGCCCCAGCTCATCTCAAACTGTCCAGCGTTGACTGGTTGCTCCATGGAGTTGGTCGTGTCAGGCATGCGCAATTCCCTCCCCTTTAATGACTTAATCTGGCAGTTGACCCTTGCCGCCGCTTCTGATTCCCGTTTTAATTACCAACTCTAAATTTAAAAATCTCATTTACACGTCGTGAGGCATGATGACCCAAGCACACCAGGCAAGCAAACCTTCCTCAGATTCCGTCACGTTGGGCTCGCCCACTAAGGGCGCTCACGTCTGGCGCGGCCCCGACATGGCGACGCGGCAAAACGAATGGCTGCATGTGCTGACCGATGTCGAGCTGGCGGATTTGAAGGCCGCCGTGGCCAAAGTTGAGGCGCGCGGCCTGGAAATCCTCGATATCTCCCGCGACGATTTCGACCTGCCAGTGCTGGGCCAAACACTGGCAAAAATGCGCCGAGATTTGCTAAAGGGTCGTGGCTTTGCAGTGTTGCGCGGTGTGCCAGTGTCCCATTATGATCGTCGCGCAGCGGCCATCGCGATTTGGGGCTTGGGCCATCATCTTGGCGACGACGCCGTGTCGCAAAACGGCAAGGGCCATGTGCTGGGCCATGTAAAGGATATCGGGCACGACTACGCCGCCCCGATGTCGCGTGGGTATCAGACCAGCGCGCGCCTACCCTATCACACCGACTATACCGATCTGGCAGCCCTGCTGTGCCTCAAATCGGCTAAAAGCGGCGGGCTCAGCAGCATTGTCAGTTCCGGCGCGATCTTCAACGAACTGTGCGAAACCCGCCCGGATTTGGCCGAAGCGCTGACGCAGAAATTCTACCGCACCCGGTGGGGAGAAGTGGGGTCCGACAAGCCGCCTTATATCTCCGTGCCAGTGTTCAACCTTCACGGCGGCGATGCGGAGTCCGCGCCCGGCGTGGCGACGACTTATGTCCGAAGCGCCATCCGCAAGGCGCAACTGCTGCCGAAAACCCCGCGCCTCAGCGAGCTTCAAATCGAGGCCATGGACGCGTTCGACGCCCTCGCAGAGGACCCGTCGTTCCACATCGACATGGATTTCCAACCGGGCGATCTGCAAGTCGTCAACAATCACTGGACACTGCATTCCCGCACTTCTTACGAAGACCACGACGACGCCAAGGAAAAACGCCATCTCATGCGGCTCTGGCTCGCCTGTTCCGACGGCCCCCCCTTTCCGCCCGCCATGACCAAGGAATTCGAAGGCCTGACCAACAACGGTCGGCCGAACGGCATCCACATCCCCGGCGTGCCTTTCAACGCGCCACTCGAAGCGAGCTAGCACCCCTCACAGGAGTCACCGCCATGCGAGTCGTCATTGCCATGATGAAGCACGAAACCAACACCTTTTCCCCGGTGCCAACGCCGATTGAACGTTTCGCGCGCGGGTTCCCGATGCCGCCCCGTGGAAAGGACGCCTACAACGCCTTCAAGGGCACGGGCTCAGCGATGGGCGCCTTCATCGATATCGCCGAACGCGAAGGCTGGGACATCGTCACCCCCATCGCCGCCCAAGCCTCGCCCAGCGCACCAGTGCAGGACGCGGCTTACAAGGAAATCACAGACGCCATCTGCGACGCTGTCGCGGAAGGCTGCGACGCCATAATGCTCGATCTTCACGGCGCCATGGTTACCGAAACCCATGAAGACGGCGAAGGCACGCTGTTGGCTCGGATTCGCGAGATTGCACCCGATACGCCGGTGGCGGTGGGGCTCGACATGCACACCAATCTTTATCCCGCCATCGTCGAAAATGTCACCACCCTGGCGGGGTTCCAAACGTATCCCCATATCGACAATTACGAAACTGGCATGCGCGCGGGCGAGGCCCTGATCAAGGCCATCAACGGCGACGCCAAACCGACCATCGCTTGGGGCACACGCCCAATGCTGCCCCATGTCATGCGCCAAGGTACCGGTGATTTCCCCAACGCCGAATTGCAGGCCCGCGCCAAAGAGATGGAACAGGGCGAGGCGATGATCGCCACGATGTTCACCGGCTTCCCACACGCGGACATACACGACGCCGGGTTGAGCGCCGTCGTCGTCACCGATAACGACCCGGTCAAAGCCCAGAAACTCTGCGACGAACTGCTCGATTCCGCCTGGGACGACCGGGCCGCGTGGGTGTACCAGATCGAACCACTGGAAGAGTCCATGGCCCGCGCCAAGAAAACCACGGACGGCCCCGTCGTCCTGCTGGACCATTACGACAACTCCGCATCCGGCGGCACCATGGACACCATGACCGTGCTTGGCTCCATCCTCGACGCCGGGCTAGAAGACGTCGCCGCCTTCGCGATTTGTGATCCTGATGCGGTGCAACAATTGATCAAAGCGGGCATCGGCGCAGAAGTCACCCTGCCGCTCGGTGGCAAAACTGACATGCCGTCCATTGACACAAAGGGCATCCCACGCATCGTCACCGGCACAGTCAAACTGATCTCCGACGGGCTGTACCGCAACCACGGCCCCGCGTCGACTGGGCTGCTGATGGATATGGGGGCGACTGTGGTGTTCGACACCGGCAAGGTCGAGATCGTCGTAGTGTCCCGCCAACAGGAACCCAACGACAAGAACTGCCTGCTCAGCCTGGGCATCGACCCGTCGCGCAAAAAATACCTGATGCTGAAAAGCCGCATCCACTACCGCGCGGGCTATGGCGACATCGCCACGGAAGTCATCGAATGCGCGGGCACCGGCGTGTGCACCTCGGATTACGACCAACTGGAGTTCAAAAACGTACGTCGCCCGATCTACCCCCTCGACCTCGTCAACGATCCCGATGCGGGATGATGGGGGACGAGGATGAGCGGATCGAACGATAAAACCGGCGCGCATTACACCAAGGGCAGGCTTCTTGATCGAATTCTTGGGAAACTCGCAGCCTCGGGGATTTCTGTTGACGCGTTGACGCCAGCCGACCTCAAGCCCTTGGATGAATTCCACATTGGCGGGATCGAGGCGACGGATGATCTGCTTGATCAATTGGAGATTGGGACGGTAACGCAGGTGCTCGATATCGAGTCCGGTATCGGCGGCGCGGCGCGCCACATCATTGCCCGCCATGGTGCCCAGGTGACCGGCTTGGACCTGACGAATTTGTCGACGTAGCACGGCGGCTGACCGAACTGGTGGGGCTGACGGCGACATTCCAAGTTGGCAGTGCGCTGGACATGCCCTTCGACGACGACCAATTCGACCTCGCCACGTTGATCCATGTCGGCATGAATTTGCCCGACAAGCCAAAAAAAATTCCAAAGCCGCGCGGGTTCTGCGATCGGGCGACTCTTTCGCAGTTTATGACGTCATGCGACTCGGCGACCAACACCCTGCCTTTCCCTTGCCGTGGGCCAGCAGCCCCGAGGCATCGTTCTTGGCAACGCCGGAAACTTATCTGGACGCCGCGTCCACCGTCGGATGTACGCTGACGGCGCGACGGAACCGAGGCGACTTCGCGCGCTATTTTTTCGCAATATTTTCCGCGGGTTTGGCCGTGTCCGGTCCACCGCCTTTGAGCATCGGCCTGCTGATGGGTGTCGACGCATCGACAAAAGTTGGCAATATGGTCACATCCATCGGCACCGGTCACATTGCGCCCGTTGAGATGATTTGCAACAAATCCGGTTGGAGAAGGCCCGCGCCCCTTCAAAACATAAATCGCTGCTTTCCGGTGTCGGCTTGTTTCGTTATGATCGGGTCGATTGTTGAATTAATCCGCTGAGGACAGGGTTTATGAATTCCATTGAGAAGCTCACCACCGGCTTCAAGAGCTTTCGAGATGGCGATTTCGAAGACCGTAAAACGACCTATGAAAACCTTGTCGATGGCGGTCAAAACCCCAAGGTGGCGCTGATTGCGTGTTCCGATTCCCGTGTCGACCCCGCCACATTATTGCAGACCGATCCTGGCGACTTATTTGTTGTTCGCAATGTGGCTAATCTTGTGCCGCCCTATGAACGCGAAGGCCATTATCACGGCACCAGCGCGGCGCTTGAATACGCCGTCCAACATCTTGAGGTCGAGCACCTTGTCATTCTGGGACACGCTTATTGCGGCGGCATAAAATCCTTGTTTGACAAGCCAACAAAAGGCGCCGAAGGCAACCAATTCGTCCCCCCCTGGATGAGCCTGGTCCAGTCCGCCTATCTTCGTGTCGAAGGCACTTTGCCCGACTCCTCCGACGACGTGAAGGCCCGCATCTGTGAGAAAAGCGCCGTCTTGGTCTCACTGGAAAATCTGATGACCTTCCCCTGCATCCGGCAGCGCGTGGGTGCCGGGCAATTGCGTCTGCATGGGTGGTATGTTGATATCCGCGAAGGCTCGTTACAGGTTTTTGATCCCGTCAATCAACAGTTTAAAGCCGTCGATTAAAAACCCCCAATCATCGGCAGCGGTCAGGAAGGGTCTTTGAGCTCGCGAAGCTTATTCAACGCGTCCTCGATATCTTGCGGATATTCGCTGCGGTCAAAGAAGTCGGGGCCTCCCGCTTTCCTATTCCACGGTGGCACTTTGTTCTGTACGCACCCCAGGTTTCAAGTCTGACTAGCGGAAAGAAGCCTGAATTTCCGTTAACTATGAAACATCGAGCGCACCAGAAAGCCCCAGAGCCCCACAAACCGCGTCACGATCCAGAGCCCCGTAATATCACTATAAACGGCTCCATAAGCGTGATGGTGCTTCATGCTTAGCGTAAAATGGGCTTTATCTTCCGACATTTGCACCGCGTCTCAAGCGCCCATTTCTGTATGATGGCAACCCTCGGTTTGCGGAAAATTGCTATATACACTGACGAAATCTGATGCCTTCTCGGTAACCTGGACGCCATTGGTCGATGTCAGCATATTGGAAAAATGCAGAGTGTCGCGGATCGCGTCGCCCTCCAGCGCGTTAAACGCGTCTGAAAAATTATCAATCACTTTTCGCGCGGCAGGGTCTTGCATGTTGGTCCATACTCTTCGTTAGAAGCTATTCTAATTTCCAATCTAAATGACGAGTTTGGCACTTTTAATTCAAGGTGGCTGGCGGCACTTCACGATGGGGGTGTATTATCGTCCGGTCCACACGCGCAACACCCGAGGTATCCATGACGACCATAATTGCCTTCGATTTCAATGCCAAAACGATAACATCACCGCCGCCGGACGGTATTCAGGCGGTCATCGACGCCGGCAATTATTGCTGGATTGATATGGACCGGACGTCCGATGCAGCTGCGATCCTAGACGCCTTGGACGTTGGCCCCGACACCATCGAAAGGATCGCCAAGGATCTGATCCAGGGGCAGTTCATCATGGCGCAGAATTGTATTCACTTCACCTTGTTGGAAACCCAGCTGGACAGCAATATTTTGCGCCTCAACACGTTGCATGTGGTTGTGGGCGACGGATATCTGGCGACCATTCATAATCAACCCTCGGCCGTGCTGGCCCACCTCCGGGAAACTTACGAGGAAGACTTTTCGGCTAATGCTGTGTCCGGCGGCTTCTTGTTGTTCGAGATCGCGGATTATTTAATTGGGGAATACCGAGCGACATTGACGAAAATCTCCCAACTTGTGGAAACCATTCAAAAACAATTGCTAGAGAATGACGGTGACAAAATTCTGACCGGCGCGTCCACCGAATTGACCCGGTCGCTGCTGGATTACCGCAACGCGGTCATTTCCGCGCGCGAAACGATCTATGAACTCGCCACCCGCCGGCATCCTTATGTCAGCGAAACCACGCAGCCCTATCTCGACCGGCAAACCATTTCGTTGGAACGCCTCGCCGGAGATGCGGCGACAGAACGCGCCGTTTTATCCGAAGTGCTTAATTTGTATATGGGGATTGTTAGCCATCGCACGAACCGGGTGGTCGACCGGTTAACCATCGTCAGTTTGATATTTTTGCCGTTGAACTTTCTGGCCGCCGTCTACGGTATGAATTTCGAATTCATGCCGGAAATACATTGGAAGCATGGCTACCTCTTGTTCTGGGGCGTCGTCAGCCTTCTGGTGACGACGTTGATCTTGCTGATCCGGTACCGAAGATGGGTTTAGAATCTCTATATGGTCCTTAAAATTACACCCGAACGTCACTAATTTCCTAAGATAGGTTTTTATAAAATTGAGTGAAAATGCATACCAATCCTATGCCATGCGAATGTTTAAAAGACTGATAAGATACAGATTCTTAATAATTCAACAAAAAGGTGCCCCACATGATCCGTGACCCGAACATGATGCAGGACCTCGTGACACAGATCCGCGAATTCGTCCAAGACGTCGCCATCCCCAACGAAGACCGCGTGGAGGCCGAGGACCAAATTCCGGACGATGTCATCGCCAAACTGCGGGAACTAGGCAGTTTCGGGTGGAGCATCCCCGAGGCCTATGGTGGTCTGGGCCTGACGTCGGAGGAGTTGGCGATTGCGTTTATTGAATTTACCCAATGTTCGGTGGCGTTTCGTGTCTATGGCGGCCAGAATGCGGGCATCGGGTCGGAATGCATCATCCGCGACGGCACGGACGCCCAAAAACAGCACTATCTACCACGTTTGGCGACGGGAGAGTTGATCGGGTGCTTGGCGCTAACCGAAATCTCGGCAGGGTCAGACGCCACGGCCTTGCAAACATGGGCAGAAAAAATCGACGGCGGGTACCGTCTCAATGGCCACAAACGCTACATCACCTTGGCACCCATCGCCGATCTGTACACCGTCCTGGCCCGAACATCGGGCGAGAGGGGCGCCAAGGGGGTTACGGCGTTTCTAATCGAACGCGGGGCTGACGGCATGACGCCCAGCGGCTCAACGCCCAAGATGGGGCAAGAAGGCGCACCCATTGGGGAGATCACGTTTGAAGACGTGTTTGTCCCGGACGACGCGGTGCTGGGCGGCGTTGAGGGCATGGGGTTCCGCTCGGTGATGAAGGCGCTGAACAAGCAACGCATCAATCTGTCCGCCCTGTCCACCGGCCCGGCGATCCGTATGCTGGACGACGCCATCGCCTTTGCTAAACAACGTCGGCAGTTCAATAAGGCCATTGGCGAATTTCAACTGATCCAGGCGATGTTGGCGGAATGCAAAGTGGAGATCGAAGCGGCGCGGGCGCTCATCTTGGAAACCGCGCGCAAACGCGACCGGGATGAAGACGTCACGTTGGAGGTCAGCCTGTGCAAGTATTATTCAACCGAAATGTGCGGACGCGTGGCCGACAAAGTCGTCCAAATTTTCGGTGGCGAGGGCTATGTGAAAGGCACCGGAATCGAACGTTTCTATCGCGACGTCAGAGCCTTCCGTATCTACGAAGGGACCAGCCAGATACACCTGCTGAACATCGCTAAAAATCTGCTGAAGTGAATTGGATGGGCTCAGTCGAGCTGCTCAATTGTCGCGCCGTCGCCCGCCAGGCGGGTTTGGCGAACGTCGCGCAGCTCCGCGGGGTCGAAGCGCCGGCCACGATGCATAGTGGTGCGATTGTCCCAGACCACGAAGTCGTGGCGAGTCCAGGCGTGCGAATAGACGAATTGCGGTTGGGTGGCGAATTCGGCGAGGTCGCGCAAAAACATCCGGGATTCCGGAATGCTCCAACCTTCGATGGCGCCCGCATGCGACGACAGAAACAGCGACTTCCGCCCGGTGACCGGATGGCGCCGCACAAGTTGTTGGCGCACGGGTCTGAACTCAGTGCGTTCATCCTCGGACATGTCGCCAAACCCGACGGCTTCACGCGAGTAGATTTGCGAGTGCAGGCAGATCAGGTCCGCCACCTCGGCCTTGGTACGGTCGTCCAGCGCGTCATAGGCACCGCGCATGTCCGCAAACTCGGTGCTGCCGCCCCAGGATGGCACGGTGCGGCCCGACAACAGCGAATATTTGGCGGGAATGTCGCGAAACGAACTGTCGGAGTGCCACAACCGATCGGCCATTTTAAACTGATACGCACGAGTGTCCGGTGTCAATGGTTCGCCATCGCCGCCGATATTAGAGAAATCGCCGATGCCGCGCGCCAGATCTCGAACCTGATCATCGGTGCGAAAATGGATGCGCCCCTTAGGACTGCCCCGGCCCCTCTGTTCAATCACGCCGAAATTCAAAGTGAAGGCGAGTTGCTCTTCGTCGACAAATTTCTGATCCCGGTAGACCAACACGGCGTACTGATCCATGCCGGCCTCAATCGCCGCAACGGATTCCGGCGCCAACGGCTTGCGACAATCTATACCCGTAACTTCGCCCGCGAAAACGGGGCCGATGGGGTTTATGGTGACAGTCATGGGCAATTCCTGTTTGGCACCCGCAATGCGTGATGCGGAAAATTATCTTACCGTAGACCAGTTGCGGGTCAACGCCACGCCTGGACGAAGCGCTCAACGATCCCTAGAATTCACGCCATGACACGAAAATTACATATCAATCTATTCATCAATAGCCGTGGCCACCACGAAGCGTCGTGGCGTCACCCCGACGCCTCACCACTGCCGCTGACCGACATTCAGTATTATCATGACCTGGCTCAACGTGCCGAAGAGGGTCTGTTCGATTCGATCTTCCTGGCCGATCAACTGGCCGCGCGCGACGATGTAGAACGCGCGGCCCGCACCTGGTTGGAGCCTATTACGGTACTGGGTGCGCTGGCGATGTCGACCACGCGGATCGGATTGATCGCCACCGCATCGACCACCTACACCGAGCCGTATAATCTGGCGCGGCAATTTGCATCGCTGGACCATATCAGCGGCGGGCGCGTCGGTTGGAATATCGTCACGTCCTGGTCGGTTCCAGCGGCACGCAACTATGGGGACGACGCCCAGGTCAGCCACGCGGACCGCTACGCCCGCGCCGAAGATTTCCTCCAGGTCGCAAAGGGCCTATGGGACAGTTGGGCAGACGACGCAGTCGTCGATGATCGTGGCAGTGGACAGTACGGCCGTATTGATCGCATTCGGCCCATTGACCACGACGGTGCATATTACAAGGTGGCCGGTCCGTTGAACTTACCTCGCGGGCCACAGGGACGTCCCGTATTGGTGCAGGCGGGATCGTCCGACACCGGCCGTAACTTCGCCGCGCGCCATGCGGAAGCGGTATTCACAGCGCAGATGGAAAAAACAATGGCGCAGAAATTTTACACCGACCTCAAAGCACGAGTCGTAAAAGAAGGCCGCGCCGAAAATCAGGTACATATTTTACCGGGTCTGAGCCCGGTAATAGGGTCCACCGAAGCCGAGGCGCAACGCCTGGCGCAGGAACTGAACGATCTTTCTGACCCTGAAGTTGGGCGCGCGCGTCTGTCCAGTCGGTTCGGTGGCGTCGACTTTTCGCATTTACCGTTGGATAAGCCGCTTTCGCCGGAAGATTTTCCAGACCCCGAAACGGTTCAGGCGGCCCGGAGTCGAACCGAAATGATTGTCGGCGTGGTCCGGCGGGAAAAACCAACCTTACGGCAATTACTGTCGAAACTGGCGGGCGCACGCGGGCACTTCACCCTTGCCGGCGCGCCGGAACAAGTGGCGGACTTAATTGAAGATTGGTTCACCGACGGCGCGTCGGACGGCGTCAATCTTATGCCGCCCTTGTTGCCGAACATGCTGGATGTGTTCGTAGACGAAGTTGTGCCATTGCTTCAGAAACGGGGCCTGTTCCGCACGGAATACGAAGGCGAAACCCTCCGCGAACAATACGGCCTGGATCGCCCCGACGCCGGTTTTGCGTAGCCGCCGATTTCGCGTGATTACCCATGCGTGCGGCAACATTTGAATTAAGGGAGTAAATTGAGTCATGGAATCGAACACATATGATTATATCGTCGTCGGTGCAGGATCGGCTGGCGCGGTTCTGGCTAACCGTTTGAGTGCGAACGGCGAATACAAAGTCTTGTGTTTGGAAGCCGGTACGGAAGGCTCTAATTATTTTTGGTCCCGCGTTCCGGCCGGGGTCGCGAAGCTCATCGATAATCCGGCCGTTAATTGGTGCTACAGTTCGGAAGCCGACGAGGGTAGCGGCCAACGCAATATTGAAGTGCCCCGCGGCAAGATGCTGGGAGGATCAAGCTCGATCAACGGCATGGTTTTCGTTCGGGGTCAGGCGCAGGATTACGACCATTGGGCCCAAATGGGAAATCGCGGCTGGAGTTATCAAGACGTTCTGCCGCTGTTCAAAAAAATGGAATCCTACGACGGCGGGTCGGATGAATTCCGCGGTCGTGACGGGCTCTTGAAAGTTACCGACTCACAAAAACTCAGTCCGTTTTTTGACAAAGTCATACAGGCAGCAGCGAAGATTGGCATCAAATTCAACGCCGATTACAATGGCTCGGTTCAGGAAGGCATTTCCATGACCCAAGCGACGATCAACAAAGGGCGCCGCCAGAGCACGGCGTATTGTTACCTGGATCCCGCGCGCAGCCGCCCCAACTTGACAATCCAGACCGGTGCCATGGGCGAATCCCTTATCCTGGAAGGCAAATCCTGCGTCGGCATTCGCTATTCCGTCAAAGGCGACGCGCGAGAAGCACGCGCTACACGGGAAGTCATTGTCAGTTCCGGATCGATTAATTCGCCCAAATTGCTGGAACTATCCGGCATCGGTCGGCCAGAGCTCTTGAAAAAACACGGTATTGATGTAGTGCACGAATTACCCGGCGTCGGTGAAAGTCTTCGTGATCACTATTCGCCACGCATGAAATACGCCATCTCTGAAAAGAACGCGACCTTCAGCGAAAGAGGCACGGGTTTGCGGCTGATTGGGGAAGCCATGAAATACGCGTTTTTCCGAAAGGGGTTCATCGCCCTGTCTACCGTCCCATTGCGAATGTATTTCCGCACGCGCGAGGGACTGGAATCGCCGGATGCGACAATTTCCTTCATGCCGTTCCTGACCGAACGGGTAAATCGGGCGCGCGTCATCTCGAAACAACCCGGCGTCACCATGAACGTCAATGTGTTGCGGTCCGAAAGCCTCGGCTCAATTCATATTAAATCCGCCGATCCGGCGATCGCGCCAGCGATCCGATTCAATTTTCTGTCGGCGGAGATGGACCGCACCGGCGTGCTGTACGCCATGCGCAAAGGGCGTGAATTGATGGGGACGTTACCGGTCGCCGGGATCGTCAGCAAGGAAATCGCCCCTGGCGCGGACCTTCAATCCGACGAAGAGCTTCTCGAATGGGTGCGTAACAATGCGGAAACCACCTATCATCCTGTTGGCACCTGCAAGATGGGCAGCGACCCCATGGCCGTGGTCGACGACAATTTACGCGTCCATGGAATTGACGGCCTGCGCGT
>JAPKDL010000042.1 GCA_028822585.1 Alphaproteobacteria bacterium
ACGCTGGATCCTCAGCCTTCCGTACGGTTTCCTCCCATCGATCCCAGCTTTCAGTCAGCCGCATCATTGAGAATGTCAACGCCAGGGAAAATCCCACCACCAGAAAACTTCCGGCGAAGGCGACTTTGCGCTGCGCGTCGTATATACTTCGGCCTGGAAAAGCGTGCCGCACTTTAATAATACCCTTGTCCGCAGAGTTTATAACTTAGCGGATCGTCAAATTTATTTGTTTCTCAACGCTGTGCTTCTGAGTGCTATTTATTCCGCCAGAGCTAGACAGGGCGGACTTCGAGTACTTCGGGAATGTAATGGCGCAGCATGTTTTCGATCCCCATCTTCAATGTCGCCGTTGAGCTTGGGCATCCGGCGCAGGCGCCTTGCATCTGCAAATACACAACACCTTCCTGGAAGCGATCGAACACGATGTCACCGCCGTCTTGCGCCACAGCGGGGCGCACCCTTGAATCGATCAATTCTTTAATTTGAACGACCACTTCGTCATCGTCGTCCGCTTCCGCGTCGACGGCACCGCCAATGTCGTTCATGACCGGCGCGCCAGCCGTGAAATGTTCCATCACCACTCCCAGAATCGCGGGTTTAAGTACATACCAATCAACATCAGCCGTTTTTGTGATAGTGATGAAATCCTGACCGAAGAACACGGCCGCCACACCGTCCACACCAAAGAGGTTTCCCGCCAAGGGGGACCGTTCGGCCGCTGCCGCTACATCGGTGAAGTCCGCTGTGCCGGATTCCATCACCGTGACCCCCGGCAAAAATTTCAACGTTGCCGGATTCGGCGTTTGCTCAGTTTGAATAAACATCCGTTTGCTCCACATATTTTACGCTCTACTAGGCTAGAAATGGTTGAAATCGGTGTTCAAATCAAGTCCAGTACGCACCTATAAAGGCGTCGAAGCGGCCTTTTAGAGGGCGTCCCTGAAGAAATTACCATTTAAATACAGATGGTTAAAAACCGTTCAATGGTCAAAAATTAACTTAAAACACGCGGCAACTTGTCTCATTTTTTAGGAAAAAATCAACTTATTTGATCTCCAAAATGAGATTGGGCGCTTTTTGTGAGCGTTATTATTGCCTCGAATCAGGTCAGCCCGAGAATGTCTTCGTCGCTTAACGACCCGGGCACAATTGTGATGGGCACATGCAACTGACTGGCGCTGTTGTCGAGCATGTAGCTGATAAGAGGTCCGGGTCCACCGCCGCTGACGTTGGCCGCCAATACCACGACCGAAATGGTCGGCTCTTCGGCCAATAATTTGGCCAATTCCTCGCGGCGGTCGCCTTCCCGTAAGAAATATGTGGGGACGCGCCCGGACCAATCCGCAACTTCAGCAGATAATTTCTGTAACAATTCTTCGGCCGCTTCACGGTTTTCCTCGCGCATAATCTCTCCTACCGACACCCAATGCTGGAAATCGGCGGGTTCCTGTACATGAAGCAAGGCGACTCGGCCGCCACTCCGCTTGGCGCGGCGGCTGGCAAAATGAAGCGCCACCTTCATTTCCGCGCTATCATCGACGACAACGAGAAATATGCGCTCCTTACCGTCGTTGGATATGGCCACATCGTCGGATTGAGCCATGGTGTTCCTTTCTGTCGCCAGACGCGCATCCTGCCATTACATTTATGCTGTCTGCAACCAATGAAATTTGGCACCGCAAACCTTTTGCCAAAACAATAGATAAGCATCGCTCGTCTTATTTCAACAAGATGTTGGCGATTTCCTTGAGTTGCGTTCGCGCACGTAGCAGGTAAAAACCTTGCGCCGCTAAGTGGCTTGGCAGCACGGTGCTGTCCGGGGCACCATTGACGACGATAAAAGGGTCAATTATCGAGGCCGTGCGGAACGATTCCATCATTTGATCCCAGGCCCGGCCAAGTTCGCGCTCTGCAATGACCGAGGTGAAATCTGCGCGCAATCCCCGCAAGATAAGCGCATATGCGTATAATCGACCCTGGGTGCGGTAAAATATATCGTCCGCTTCGAAATCCACAAACCGGGCACCGTTGGACACGTGCTGGTCAAGAACCGCAGAGGCCGATCCAAGGTCAGCGGTGATTCGCTCCAGCGTTATCTGCAAATTGTCGGCGCGGCGCTCAAAGACAGCCTCACCCGCCGCCAGGCGCCGGTTGTAGTCCAGCAGTGCGCGGCGCCCGGCGCGGTAATGTTGTTCCGACGGCGTGGTCGGCACCCAGGATGTCGCGATGTCGAAATACCAGATATCACTAGGAAACTTTAGCCGCCCGGCGGCGGCGTCAAGGTTGGGGTCGACCTGGCTCGACCCTCGAATCCGGCCAATTTGATCCGTCATTTCGATAGCGAAACGAGACAAGGCGTACATAAGGCCTTGTTGAAAATTGGGCATGTTGTCGAGGGCTGCGCCCGGCAAGAAGAATGGATCATTTGACGTCCATCGGTTGATATCGGTTTCTCGTTCGATCAACCCCGCCGCGACCGCGACGGCTTGGCTGCCGTCCGTCAATTTTGTGTCTGGCTTCTTTGCTTCGGTGTTCTCAGCTTCTGGCACCATAAAAGCCAAGTCGTTATCGATCTTGTGGATAAGGAGCATGCCTACAGGGTAATACAGCAACAACGCCGCCAGCAGGACGCCGCCGACGCGCAGCGCAAAAGTTCTTATTGACCCATCTCCCGGTAAACGCCGCATTTGCACGCCGGGAATTTCTTTATCTTCGTTCATGTCGACTTAGATGTGTATCTACCGCGCCACGTGCAAGGGAATATGTCACCGCGCCAATCCGATTAAGTCGTATAAGTCATCCAGGATCGGCTGGGTGATCGCGCGCGCCCGCGTCCCGCCATCAGCTAAAACCGAATCAATATAATCTGTATCATCCAGTAATAGCTGCATTTCCAAGCCCATGGGGCCCAGAACAGCGACCGCTTTGTCGATTAAACGGGCCTTGAAGTCGGCGAACATTATGCCGCCAACGTCCGAAAGCACCGAATCTCGGTCCAGGTTGGAGAGGGCGGCGTAAATGCCCACCAGGTTTTCGGCCTCTGGCCGCCCTTCGAGTCCGGCGGCTTCGCTGGGTAGGGGCTCCGAATCGGTGCGCGCCTTGCGGATTTTCTGAGCGATGTCATCCGGGCCGTCGGTCAGGTTGATGCGGCTTAAATTGGACGGGTCGGACTTTGACATTTTCTTCGATCCGTCGCGCAACGACATGACGCGGGTCGCCTCCCCCAGAATCAATGGTTCGGTGATCGGGAAAAAATCGGTGTCGTAATCATTGTTGAATTTTTGTGCGATGTCGCGGCACAGTTCCAAATGTTGCTTCTGGTCTTCGCCCACGGGCACATGCGTCGCCTTATAGGCCAAAATGTCCGCAGCCATAAGGTTGGGGTACGCGTACAGGCCAACCGAGGCATTTTCCCGGTTTTTGCCTGCTTTTTCCTTGAATTGAGTCATGCGATTCAACCATCCCAGTCGGGCGACGCAATTCAAGACCCACGCCAGTTCCGCATGATTGGGGTTGCGCGATTGATTGAAGACGATGCTTTTTTTCGGGTCAACGCCCGCTGCGATAAAGGCGGCGGTCACCTCGCGAATGCTCCGGTGCAACTCATCAGGATTCTGCCATGTGGTAATCGCGTGAAGATCGACGACGCAATAGACACAATCGTAATCGGTTTGCAGAGGCACAAAATTCCGAATAGCGCCAAGATAATTACCGAGATGAAGGTCACCGGTCGGTTGGACGCCGGAAAAGATACGTTCCATGAAATCCTCGCTTTGGACACGGGGTGGGGGGGACACGGGATTGGTTGCGCGAAGTCGGGAGTTATCGTCATCGCGCGGGTTCGGGTCAAGAGGCCGTGAAATGTGGCGGTCTAATTCTTGGAGAACGCGGCCTGGATGTCGTTGAATCTGAAGGCGCCCAGAAGGCGCGCGAAGATTACGAACGCGCCCAATCCCGCCACAACCAATGCGACGAGTGCGGGAATTCGTGCAGCTTCGGTTCCCGCCAACGGTCCAGCTAGTCCTTCGACGCCCGCATACACCACTGCGCCCATCAGCACCGCCGCCGCTACAATGCGTGGCGTCCGGTGGCGCAACCGATCATCGAAAGACAAATGGCCCCGGCGCAACAGCACGACGCCCAGCGCGATGGCGTTCAACCACGCCGCAATCGCCGTCGCCAGGGCAATGCCGGCGTGGGCCAAAAATTGCATCAACACCAGCGCCAGAAGAATGTTCAACACCACCGCGGCGATGGCGATTTGTACTGGCGTTTTGGTGTCCTGGCGGGCGAAGTATCCCGGCGTCAACGACTTGATCAAGACATAGGCTGGCAGTCCGATGGCGAAGGCCCGCAACGCCGCCGCCGTCGCGGTTGTCGCGACGACATCAAATTCACCGCGTTGGAATAACACTGTGACGATAGGTTCGGCGGCGATAATCAAGGCTGCCGCCGCGGGGGCGCTCAACATCAAGGCGAATTCGATGGCGCGGTTTTGGCTGTCGCGCGCCGCGTCTGCTTCACCGTTACGCAATTGTCGCGTCAATAACGGTAATAGCGCGATCCCGATTGCCACCCCAACGACGCCCAACGGCAACTGGTTCACCCGGTCCGCGTAATAAAGATAAGACACGGACCCTTCGGTCAGCGTTGACGCCAGAACGACATCGATCACCAGATTGATCTGCACCACGCCGGCACCGATGATTCCGGGGACCATCAAGACAATCAACCGGCGCACGCCAAGCGTTAATCTGGGGCGCGGCATATAGAACAGAATATCGGCCCTGTGGCAGGCGTAGGCGATCCAGAAAAACTGTCCGACGCCCGCCACAAACACGCCCCAGGCCAGGGCGTGGGCCGATGAGGGAATTAAACTTTCAGGAAAGACCCCATGGCGCGCTCCCAACAAGGTGCCGATCAACACAATATTCAGCACGATGGGTGCTGCGGCAGCGGCGGCGAAACGGTGGAGCGAGTTCAACATGCCCCCCATCAAGGCGATCAACGCCATGAACAACAGGTAGGGGAAGGTGATTTGCGTCAACTCGATGGTGAGCGTGAATTTATCTGGTTGGTCGACGAACCCTGGCGCGATGACATACATGAGCCATGGCATCGTCAGCAAGGCGGCTAGCGTGAAGGCGAGTAGCATTGTCGTTAAAACAGACGCCGCCTCCGCTGCAAATTCCAGCGCCCCGCGTTTCCCGTCTTCCGCCAGACGCCCCGCAAACAATGGTACGAAGGCAGCATTAAAAGCCCCTTCGGCGAACAATCGGCGAAAGAAGTTGGGAAATTTGAAAGCGACGAAAAACGCATCGGCGAACATCGACGCGCCCAGTACCCCGGCGATCAAAACATCGCGGGCAAACCCCAAGACGCGGCTGACCATGGTCCAGCCGCCCACAGTGGCAATAGATCGAAAAAGCGCCATGGGGTTGTTATAGCAATGATTCTGGCGGGAAAAAGGCAGTGAACTTTGTATGGTGCCCAAATAGGTCGCCTATAAAGCCGTTCTACTCTGCAGCGACTGCCGCTGATTTGTTTTTATCTGCCCGCGCATTGGGTTCCTGAAGCGCTTCTAGAAGGGATTTTTGAATCTGTTTTAATTTTTCCGCATGGTCTATTTTCATGCCAAAAACATCTTTGACGTAGAACACATCGACCACTTCTTCGCCAAATGTGGAAATCTTTGCGGACAAAATTTGCAAGCCTAATTGGAATAACGCACCCGTTACGTCATACAACAATCCGGCGCGGTCGCGGCCATTGACCTCGATCACCGTGTTAGCGTTGCTCGCTTTGTTGTCGATCAAGACGCGCGGTGCCACGGAAAACAAACGTACCCGTTTTGACATGGGCGGGCGTTTTTCTATTTCCGCTGCTACGCGCAATTGCCCGCGCAGCGCCTCTTCTATGCGTTGTTTCAAGCGCTCCAGGTTTCGCTCGTCATCAACGGCGCGGCCTTCGGCGTCTTGAATGGAAATGGTGTCTAGGGCCATGCCGTTTGTCATTGTGTTGATCCGCGCATCCACAACGGTTGCCCCGCTGAGCGCGATGGCACCGGAGATGCCGTGGAACATGCCGGGATGGTCGGTGGAGTAGATCGTCAAATCTGTTACCGCCCGATTAAGGTCGACGCGGGAGTCCATAGTGAGGCTGGAGCCCCTCTCCTCGGCGGCGTGGATGAGATGGGCGTGTCGCGCCTGGGCGTCGATATCATACGCCAACCAATAAGATGGGCGGCCACGCGCCAAATGATCTTCAATCGCCTGTTGTGGCCAATCGCGCAACGCCGCCGATAGTGTTTCATGCACATGTGCGACGCGGTCATCGGTTCTTTCCACCGCGAGGCCTCCCGTCATCAAGGCTTCTGAGCGATAATAGAGTTCCCGCAGCAGGGTTGCTTTCCAGTTGTTCCAGCGTCCTGGCCCAACGGCGCGAATATCCACCGCCGTCAAACAGAGCAACAACCGCAATCGTTCTGGCGATTGCACTAGCGCGACAAAATCCTCAATGGTTTTGGGATCGTCCAAATCCCGTTTGAAGGCGGTATCGCTCATGACCAGATGATGGCGCACCAGCCAGGCAATTGTGTCCGTTTGTTCCGCCGTAAAGCCCAATCTCGGACAAAGTTTCTTTGCTACCTTTGCACCCTTTGTCGAATGATCGCCGCCCCGGCCCTTCGCAATGTCGTGTAACAGTGTGGCGGCGTACAGAACTTCGCGAGACAACACCTTGGAGATGATCTTGCTGGATACCGGCAATTCGTCTTCAAGTTCACCGCGCTCGATCTGGTCTAAAATGCCGATGGCCCGAATGGTGTGCTCGTCGGTGGTGTAGACGTGATACATGTCGTATTGCATCTGCGCCACAACCCGACCGAAATCGGGCAGGAATTTTCCCAAAACACCCGCTTCGTTCATTCGCCGCAGGGCGGTTTCCGGGTCCGGATTAGCGGTCAGAACCTGCATAAACAATTTATTCGCGGCCTCGTCATCGCGCAGCGGCCGTTTAATACGGCGCAGGTTTCGGGTCACTAATTGAAGCGCGTTGGGGTGAATATCCAATTCCGACCGTTGGGCCGTTTCGAACAATCGCAGCATGTCGATAGGTTTATCGGCAAACGCTGTTTTCGACGAAACATTAAGTCGGCCTCCCTCGATGGGGAATCCTTCGAAATCACGATGCCACAACCCCAACCGGGACAGACTGAATCGTTTGGGTGGGTGTTGGCCTGCTTCCAGGGCGGAGCAGAAGATGCGCGTCAAATCGCCAACATCCTTGGCGGTCAGGAAATAATGCTTCATGAACCGTTCAACGCCGGATGTCCCCACATGGTCCGTGTAGCCCATGCGGCTGGCCAACTCAGGTTGTACATCGAAGGTCAGGCGTTCTTCCGGGCGTCCTGTTAGGTAGTGCAGGTGACATCGGACGGTCCACAGAAATTTCTGCGCCTTGTCGAACAGCGCCACTTCGGTCTTGGTGAGGACGCCTTTTTCGATCAGTTCGGCGACATTTTTCAGCCGATATATATACTTGCCGATCCAATACAGCGTCTGCAGGTCGCGGGCACCGCCTTTGCCTTCCTTGATGTTGGGTTCCAGGACATAGCGGGAATTGCCCATCCGGTTATGCCGTTCATCGCGTTCGTGCAGCTTGGCGTCGACAAAATCGCTCTCACTTCCCGCTGCGACGTTGTCCCAGAATTCCCGGCGCAATTCGAGATATAATTTCTGTTCACCCCAAATGTAGCGCGACTCGAGCAACCCGGTGCGGATTGTGATGTCGGCCTTGGCCTGGCGGACGCATTCTTCCACCGACCGTGTCGAATGCCCGACCTTTAATCCCAAATCCCACAGCATGTACAACATGTGTTCGACGATTTGTTCGCCGCGCGGGGTTTGCTTGTAGGGCAGCACAAACAACAGATCGAGATCGGATTTCGGTGCCAATTCGCCGCGCCCATAACCGCCATAGGCCACGATGCATAATTGTTCGCCCGATGTCGGGTTCGATGCACGGTAAATCCGGCCCGCCGCGATGTCGTAGATCACACGGATCAATTGATCCATTAAATGACACTGGCCCTGCACCACCAGCGCGCCGTTGTGATCATCGTCAAAACGCTGCCGCACTTCGGCCTCGCCCGCTTGCAACGCTGTACGGTAGCATTCCAGAAGCGAGGCCATAACATCCGATCCGCCTTGGTCGAACACCCCAAGCGCAGTGTCTGTTAAAGCCGTGCGGTCGATGATCTTGCGTTTTCGGCGTAACGTTTCCATGCCAGCATACCTGTATCGATGTCGTCACGATTTCAAGGTTCGCAGCGACGGGGTAAATTTATTCCGGTAACAATCCTTTTAAGTGGTATAGCAAATCCAGCGCCTCGCGGGGGGATAATCCATCAATGTCCTGCGCCGCGAGCGTGGCTTCCAGTTCCGACGACGGCGCCACTGCGCCTAGCGGGCGCGACGTTTGTGCGGACGCCGCGAAGAGCGGTAGGTCATCCACCAATGTGGAGATGGCGTCCGATTGACGGTTTTGTTCCAACTGGGCCAACACTTCGCTGGCACGATTGACAACGCTGCCCGGTAATCCCGCCAGTTTTGCGACATGCACGCCATAGGACCGGTCGGCAGCACCGGGACCAATTTCGTGCAGGAACACCAGATCGCCCTGCCATTCCTTGACCCGCATGGTGTGCGGCGCCAACGATGCCAAACGCCCGGTCAAGCGCGTCAATTCGTGATAATGGGTGGCGAACAGCGCGCGGCATTGATTGACGTCGTGCAAATGCTCCATACAGGCCCATGCGATGGACAGCCCGTCAAAGGTCGCTGTGCCTCGTCCAATTTCGTCCAATATCACCAGAGAACGCGGCGTCGCCTGATTGAGGATCGCCGCCGTTTCGACCATTTCCACCATGAAAGTCGACCGACCGCGCGCCAAATCATCCGCCGCGCCGACGCGGCTGAATACCTTATCGATGGTCCCGATTTGGGCGTGTTGCGCAGGGACGAAGGCGCCCATTTGCGCCATAATGGCGATGATTGCATTCTGGCGCAGAAACGTGCTTTTCCCCGCCATATTGGGGCCGGTCACCAGCCATAACCGGCGTTCGTCGATCAAATCGCAATGGTTTGGCGTGAACGACGTGCCGCCGCTTTGGGCCAAAGCGGCTTCGACAACCGGATGGCGACCGTCCAAAATTTCAAAGGCGGTGCTGTCATTGATGATGGGGCGAACGTGTTGATTCTCGGCTGCCAATTCCGCCAGCGCCGCCGCAATATCCAAAGCCGCCACCGCCGCCGCCGTCGCCGCCAATGCGTCTACGCGCGTAGTGATCTCCGCCACCAGATCATCGAAGATCTGCAATTCGACTGCCAGGGCCTTGCCCGCTGAATCCGCAATATCGCGCGCCAATTCCGCCAATTCTCTTGTCGTGTAACGCACCGCGCTGGCCAGGGTTTGTCGGTGAATGAAGGCGTCATCCGATATTTTTTCCACATGACGCGGCGTCACCTCGATGAAATATCCCAGTACATTGTTGAATTTAATCTTCAACGTATCGACGCCGGTCACCTTTTTGTAATCAGCTTCGCGGTCCAGAATCAGGCGCTTGGAGTCGTCGCGCAGCCGCCGCACATCGTCCAATTGGGGCGCATACCCGGCGGCGATGAACCCGCCATCGCGCGCCAGCATCGGTAATTCGGGTCCCAAGGCGCGGGCTAGTCGATCCAGCAACACAGAATGATCGGATAAATTTTCGACATCCGCCGCTAGTCCGGTGGGCAGGGGTGGATCGGGCTGTGATAATGTCGTGCGTATATCGGACGCTTCGGCAACGCCATCGCGAATAGCGGCGATGTCGCGGGGGCCGCCGCGCCCCACCGTCAACCGTGCCAGCGCGCGCGCAATGTCAGGGCACCGCCGCAACCGGCTCCGGGTGTCGTCACGCATGGCTGGGTTATCAACGAAGAATTGCAAGCAATCCAGACGCGTGTTGATCGCGCCTGGTTCAGTCAAGGGCGCTGCGATTCGCGCAGCCAGCAGGCGCGCGCCGGACCCCGTCATCGTTCGGTCCATCACCGACAGCAAGCTGCCCGCCCGCGCGCCGCCCAGGCTTGACGTCAGTTCCAGATTGGCGCGGGTGGCGGCGTCAATTTCCATGATTTCGCCGGGTGCGAAGCGGCGCGGCGGGTTAATTCGCGGCAACTTTCCCACTTGCGTGAGTTCGACATAATCCACCAAGGCGCCGGCCGCCGACAATTCGGCGCGGCCAAATGCGCCGAACCCGTCGAGTTGGGAAACGCTGTACAATGTTTCTAGCCGCCGCCGACCGTTTTCCGAATCAAACCGGCTATCGGGTTGGGATGACAACACGTCGCGCCAGTCGTGGAATAATTTAAACAGACGTTCGTCCTGCACTACCCGTTCGGGGACCAGTAATTCCCCAGGGTCAATGCGCGCCAGAACCGAGGATAATTCCGCAACCGTATTATCGTTTTCCCTAGCCTGTGTCCCAAGCGCTTGAACCATGAATTCCCCGGTGGAGATATCCAGCCACGCTAAGGCGAACCGACCCCGCACCGCGCTCAACACCGCCAGGTAATTATGTGTGTGCGCATCCAACAAAGTGTCTTCCGTCAAGGTGCCCTGGGTGACCAACCGCACCACATCTCGTTTGACGACTGATTTCGGGCCGCGTTTTTTTGCTTGGGCGGGTTCTTCCATCTGTTCGCACACCGCCACTTTAAAGCCGCTTTGAATGAGCCGGTGGAGATAGGTTTCAGAGGCGTGCACGGGAACGCCGCACATTGGAATATCGGTGCCGTTATGGGCACCGCGCTTGGTCAACGCGATATCCAGCGCCGCCGATGCCTTGACCGCGTCATCGAAAAACAGTTCGTAGAAATCCCCCATGCGGTAAAATAGCAGGCAATCGCTATGACGTTCCTTGATGGCGAGATATTGCGTCATCATCGGCGTGACGCCTTTGGAAGAAGCCGTTCCCAGCTTCGTTTTGGGCGTTGTCTGTTTGGCGGGTGCGTTGGTCATGACGGCATTATATTTGACAAGTTCATCCGAATGGTCGTTTGCTGCGAATCAGTCAAAGCCACATCGTTGATTTGTAAACGGTTCGAACCTGTAACGCCATCGGCGTCAATCAAATTTGGGGTGGGGTATTTAAGTCAGTAATTATCAAGGTTTGGAAAATGCCCGATAAGCGCGTAACCGAGCAAGAAGCATTCGATTTTCATTCAAAAGGAAAGGCGGGCAAGCTCGAAATTCGGGCGACCAAACCCTTAACGACCCAACGCGACCTGTCGCTGGCCTATTCGCCCGGTGTCGCCTTTCCCTGCCTGAACATCGAGGAAAATCCCGAACTCGCCTATGATTTGACCAATAAAGGTAATGAAGTCGCGGTTATTTCCAACGGCACCGCCGTGCTGGGCCTGGGCAATATTGGCGCCCTTGCGGCCAAGCCGGTCATGGAAGGCAAGGCGGTCCTGTTCAAACGTTTCGCCGACATCGACGGCATTGATATAGAAGTTGACACCGAAGATGCCGACGAATTCATTAATTGTGTGAAATTTCTCGGCAAGTCGTTCGGCGGCATAAATCTGGAAGACATCAAGGCACCGGAATGTTTCATTATTGAACAACAGCTGCGCGAATTGATGGACATCCCGGTTTTTCATGATGATCAACACGGCACCGCGATTATCGCGACCGCAGGGATGATCAACGGTCTGCATCTGACCAACCGGGACATCAAAACCGCCAAGCTGGTGGTGAATGGCGCGGGCGCCGCCTCCATCGCCTGTGTTGAGTTGCTGAAGTCCATGGGCATGGCGCATGACAATGTCATTCTGTGCGACAGCCGGGGCGTCATCTACCAGGGTCGGGAAGACGGCATGAACCAATGGAAGACCGCTCACGCCGCAAAGACCGACGCGCGCAGCCTTGCCGACGCCATGAAAGGCGCGGATATCTTTTTCGGGTTGTCGGTCGCGGATTCGGTGACCCAGGAAATGGTGTTGTCGATGGCCGATCAACCAATGATCTTCGCCATGGCCAATCCCGATCCTGAAATCACGCCGGAAGCCGTGCGTGAGGTGCGCGACGACGCCATTATCGCGACAGGTCGGTCCGATTACCCCAACCAGATTAACAATGTACTGGGCTTTCCTTATATTTTTCGGGGTGCGCTGGATGTTCGTGCGTCTACCATCAACGATGATATGAAGATCGCCGCCGCCGAAGCGCTCGCCCAACTCGCCCGTGCGGATGTGCCCGACGAAGTCGATGCGGCCTATGGCGGTACGCATCTTAGCTATGGGCCGGATTATATTATCCCAACGCCCTTTGACCCACGGTTGATTTCCGCCGTGGCGTCGGCTGTGGCGCAGGCGGCGATGGACAGCGGCGTGGCGCAACGTCCAATTACGGATATGACTGCGTATAGAAGTCAGTTATCCTCGCGCCTCAACCCCATCGCATCGGCGTTGAGTTTTCTATACGAAAATGTCCGCGCCAATCCGCAACGCGTCGTGTTCGCCGAAGGTGAGGAAGATCGCGTGATTCGCGCCGCCCTGGCCTATCGCAATGAAGGATACGGCACACCGGTGTTGATTGGCCGCGATGATGAAGTCTCGCAAAAAATCGAAACTATGGGCGTCGACGCCGACAGCGGTTTGGAAATTCACAATGCGCGGCTATCGTCCGATAACAAAAAATACACCGATTTTCTTTATGAAAGACTGCAACGAAGCGGCGTTTTGTACCGGGACTGCCAACGTCTGGTGAACCAGGACCGCAACGTCTTCGCCGCCTGCATGGTTGCCTGCGGGGACGCCGATGCGATCGTAACTGGCGCAACGCGAAGTTTTTCGGTCGCGTTTGAGGATGTCACCCGGGTCTTTGACGCACGGCCCGGTGAACAATTGATGGGCTTGCAGGTCATAGTTGGCGACGGACACACGGTGTTTATGGCGGACACGCGTGTGCACGAAGTCCCCAGTGCGGAAGAATTGGCGGACATCGTCACCCAAAGCGCAGCTTACGCTCGAAGGTTTGGGCATGAACCCCGCGTTGCGTTGTTGTCATTCTCCAATTTTGGGCAAGCTTTGCGGGACAGCACCCAGCGCATCCGCGACGCCGTCGCCATTCTGGATGTGCGGAAGGTTGATTTTGAATATGACGGCGAAATGGCGGCCGACACCGCCTTGAACCATGATCTGATGCAAAAGATTTACCCGTTCTGCCGTTTGTCTGGCCCGGCCAATGTTCTGGTGGTTCCGACCTTGGATTGCGGCAGCATCGCGGCGAAACTCTTGCAGGAAATGGGTGGTGGTACGGTGATCGGGCCGATTTTGCTGGGCCTAGAAAATTCGGTTCAGATTGTGCAGATGGGCGCGACCACCCAGGATTTGTTGAACGCAGCGGTCCTGGCGGCGAACGACGCTCAGTCCTGAGGGTCGATTGACTTGAAAAATAGTTGTTTCCGATGAACCGTAAGCGTGGGGGCCTTTTCGTGATCGGAACTGCGATGGCGACGCCGGGTCTAGCCGCGCTTGGGATCTAGGCGGCGTTTGAATTTTTAAACTCCACCGTTGCCGTCCTGTCAGATCGGGCTCACCGTATGGATGATATGGCGCGCTTTCAGCCTGTAGCCCTGCGGGATCTTTGCGGCCCCGGTGGGACAGCCGACCAGTGTAAGGCATTCCGCCAGAAATTCGGGATCTGCGGCGTGGTGAATGGTGCCATCGCGGCCCAATAAGGACTCGTTCGCCGCATTGACGATGGCGTCAACATCCAACGCCGTGATGTAGCCTCCGGGTAAATTCATGAGGCCTTCGATAGATCAGTTTGTTGGGGCAACCGCCGCATCATCCATAGTAACAGCAATAGGCCTGGTATCGCGGCCAGTGTGGTCATAAGAAAATATTCCACCCAATCCACACGATCCGCCAACCAACCGCCGCCAGACGCAAAAAATGTTCGCGCTGCCGCTGTCATTGATGACAGTAGCGCGTATTGCGTGGCCGTATAGGCGACATTGCACAGGCTGGACAGATACGCGACGAAGGCCGTCGTCCCCATACCGCCAGTTAAATTTTCAACGCTGATGGTCATCATGAGCATCGGCATTGAATACCCCACCCAGGCCTGCGCGACGAACACCAGATTGGACAACGCCTGCAACACGCCGCAGACCAACAACGCCCGCAAGACCCCAAGTCGTGCGACCATTACCCCGCCAAGGCCCGCGCCAACCAACGTCATCACCAACCCAAAACCCTTGGTGACAACACCGATTTCTGTCAGAGAAAACCCGGCCTGGACGTAAAACGGCGCGGCCATGACGCCCAGCAAGGCGTCGCCATATTTGTAGGTGGCGACAAACAAAAGCACCACGATCCATCCCGGACGTCGCATGAAGTCCAAAAATGGGCACAGCACCGCCCCGTACCCCCAAGATAACGCCCGGCGCACACCGCTGGGAATGCCGACCAAACGCTGAGTCCACTCTGTGCCCGCCGCTTCCAGCGCCTGTTGCGCTGGTGTGTGGCGCACCGCTGGTTCTGGATTGACGAACACTGCAATTACGCCCACTGCCATCAGCGCCGCCATCAAGGCGTAGGCCCATCCCCATCCCGCCGCATCGGCGATGATCAATGCGCCGCCGCCGGACGCCAGCATGCCCACGCGGTAGCCAAAAACGAGGTTCGCCGCCCCCGCGCCCAGCTGGGTTTCCGCAAGAATTTCCGTGCGATAGGCGTCGATCGCGATGTCTTGCGTCGCCGACCCAAAGGCAACGACAAGCGCCCATAGGATCGTCCAGCGCCGGGTGTCGGGGTCACCGGGGTCGGTCACGGCCATCGCCAGCGCGGCGGCCACGATGGCGCATTGAGACACCAACATCCAACTCCGCCGCCGCCCCAACAAGGTGGTTAAGCCAGGGATCGGTAGCCGGTCCACCAGCGGCGACCATAAAAATTTGAATGCGTAGGCGAGGCCGACCAGGCTGACCAACCCGATATTGGTCAAATTGACCCCGGCTTCGGTCAGCCACACCGCCAAGGTCGCCCCGGTTAGCGCCAGGGGAAGTCCGCTAGAAAATCCGAAAAACAACAGCGATACAACCCGGGGGTCGCCATAGACGCCCAAAAGCCTCTGCGGTGAAAATGACATGATGCCGCGCATCGCAGGTTCGTGTTACCCCAGTCGCTGCTTGACGAGAGCCGCCAAATCGGTTTCCGGGCGCGCGCCGTAATGACCAATTACTTCCGCGGAGGCGACGCTGCCAATCCGCGCGCTTTCCGCCAGGCTGCGTCCATGGGTGTAGCCATACAGGAACCCGGCGGCGAAGAGGTCCCCCGCCCCCGTGGTGTCGAGAACTGAATCAACGGGTTCCGAATCGATGACATGCACGTCTTCGCCGGATAGCACGACCGACCCTTTTTCGCTGCGGGTCAGGCACGCAACTTCGCAATGGCCCCGCACCGCTTGCAGCGCATCGTCGAATTTGTCGACTTCATACAACGTCAGTATTTCTGTTTCATTGGCGAAAAGGATATCGATATGGTCTTCGACCATCGCCCGAAACGCATCGCGATGGCGTTCGACGCAGAAACTGTCTGAAAGGGTCATGGCGACCTTGCGATCAGCACTATGGGCAAGTTCCGCTGCGGCGACAAAGGCCTGCTGGGCGGCGGGCGGGTCAAAAAGATAGCCTTCCAAATACGTGACTTGCGCCGCCTTCACCACGTCAGCCTCGATATCGGCGACGGTCAAATCGGCCGCAGCACCCAGAAAGGTGCACATGGTCCGTTGCGCGTCCGGCGTCACCATCACCAGGCAAAGGCCGGTGCCAGGCCCTAAATCCACGGCTGGCGTTGTGAAGGAAACGCCAATGGCGTTCATATCGTGACGAAAGACGTCGCCAAATTGATCGTTGCGCACTTTGCCGATATAGGCGCCCGCGCCCCCTAGAGATACGAACCCAGCCATGGTGTTACCGCACGACCCGCCTGAACTTTCTTTTGCGGTAGCCAATTCGCTATACAGGTGCGCGGCGCGGTCCGGGTCGATCAACATCATGCCACCCTTCGCCAGGCCATGTTTTGCGAGAAAGGCGTCATCGCTTTGTGTGACGATGTCGACCAGCGCATTGCCGATGCCGACGAGATCGTATTGAGTCATGGAAGTTCCTTGAATAAATAGATGGCGGAAATATGAGCGAAGGGCTGATTATTATTATAGCAGTGTCCGGGAGCGGGTGAAAGCGAGCCCGCGCCCGCGCCGCCTATTTACGGGATCAGGCCTCTTGCCACAAGCGCGCCAGCGTCTTATGTGGATTTGAAGTACAATAGGAATCAAAGATAACAGCGGACGAGATTATGAGCGTACTAGATTCTCTTTTTACCGCCATCGCGCAATTGACTGACCCGCGGTTACGACGCGTTGTCTGGACCGGCATTTTAGGGTCATTTTCGATATTTCTCGTTATGTGGACTGGCTTGTGGTTTCTGACTAGCGCGCTGGATTGGACGCAGATTCCCTATATTGGCTGGTTATTTGACAGGATGGGCGGTGCGGCGGCATGGCTTGGGGGTCTTGTGTTTCTAACCTCCATCGTGGCCGTGTCGTTTCTAATGTTCCCCGCCGTCGTTACGATCATTGTCGGGTTTTTTCTGGAAGAAGTCGTCGGCGCGGTTGAGGCCGAACATTACCCGGGCCTGCCGCCTGCGCGGACGCAACCCACCGCTGAGGTCTTGAGTATAACAGTGCGATTTGCATTGCTGGTGATTGGGGTCAACCTCGTCGCGGTACCATTTTATCTGTTGTTGATGTTCCTGCCACCAATGAACATTGTGTTATATTATTTGCTGAACGGATACCTGGTCGGCCGGGAATATTATGAACTGGTTGCTCTGCGTCGGCTCGAACCGGGTCCCGCGCGACGTCTGCGCAAAGCCCATAAAGGACGGATGCTGTTTGCAGGGGTTCTGTTGGTAATCTTCATGACCATTCCGATCATAAACTTTGTTACTCCCGTCGTGGCGGCGGCGTTTATGGTGCATGTTTTTCAAAATCTGCCGCGTCGCGCGGAGTTTTCCTGAATGTTTTTTTGCGTGTGGGCTCGTATGCACGGGATTGATTTTTCTTTCGAAACCCTTGTAGGCCATGGTAGGTGTAGTCCTGAACGAATGCTGCGTTTTTTATTTGCGGCGGCTCAGAACCGACGTGTTGTTAAACGAAGGACGATTCATGACTGACGACACCTCTTCCGTACGGAACTTTGCTCCGGACCCACCGCGCCGCGTCGTGGATATCCCCGGTCCCAACGCCCGGCGGCGCCAAGCACCATCGGACGGGCAGGGCAAGAAGCTTTTGGTTGGCCGGGAAATCCGGCTTTCCGGTGAAATTACCGACTGCGATACGCTGGTGGTCGAAGGCTCTGTTGAAGCAACCCTGTCTGACAGCCGAGCGATTGAAGTCGCCCCATCCGGATATTTCAAGGGATCGGCGGATATTGATGTGGCGGAAATTGGCGGACATTTCGACGGCGACCTCATCGTGCGTCAGCGACTGCTGATCGAAAGTACGGGGTTAGTGACGGGAACCATTCGCTACAAGGAATTGGAAATTGAACGTGGCGGCCGGATATCCGGTGATGTCCAGGCGATTTCGGAAACCGACACCTCCGCTTCCGGTGACACTTAACGTCTTGTCGCGCCCAATGTTGGGACGATTTTCGATCCTGTTGGCCTTAGGTCCTCTCTTTTTTGCCGCGGCTTGCGGCACAATGGATGATGCGGTGCCTAAATCGGTATCAATGGGGTCGGCGTCACAAACACCGCCCCCGGCCCTGAAGACTCAAACAGCGACGCCTGTCGTCGTGGTGACGCTTCTCGTTACTGTGCCGACCTTGCCAACCCCCGCTCGTGCACCCCAAGACGCGGTCGTAAAAACGGCGGTGATTGTGGCGCGTGAATCGGCACCGAAACCACCGCCTTCACCGGAACGTCTGCTTGGCATGCGCGGCACTGCCGTCGCCAAGATTTTGGGGCCAGCGAAATTTGTTCGTCGCGATGGTGATGCGGAAATTTGGCAGTACCGCAACGACCAGTGTGTTCTGGACGTGTTTTTGTACGGCCCCAGCCCGTTAAGCGTCGCCCATGTGGATTTGCGCAAGCGACGGCGCGGTACGCAGGAAAAAAGCGCGTGTTACGCCGAACTGGTGCAAGGTGCCATGGCGGGCAGTTGATCCGAACAGCGGGTGCGCTATTTCGTTAGGCAACCTTGGCTTTATATCCGCAAACTTCGCGTACGATGCATGCGCCGCATTCCGGTTTGCGCGCTTTGCAGATGTAACGTCCATGTAGAATGAGCCAATGATGCGCGTGGCGTAAATAGGCGGCGGGAATTCGTTTTAACAGCCGCTTTTCCACCGCAAGCGGCGTTTTCCCCGGCGCCAACCCGGTGCGGTTACCCAACCGGAACAGATGCGTGTCCACGGCAATCGTCGGATGGCCAAAGGCGATGTTCAATACGACATTGGCGGTCTTGCGGCCCACGCCGGGGAGGGTTTCCAGCGTTTCGCGATCTTCCGGCACGATGCTGTTGTGTAGGTCGATTAATTGTCGGCACAGCGCATAAACGTTCTTTGCCTTGTTGTTGAAAAGCCCGATGGTCTTGATGTAGTCGCGGATTTTAGCTTCGCCCAAGGCGAGCATTTTTTCAGGAGTGTCGGCGACGGCAAATAACGGGCCCGTCGCCTTATTCACGCCAATGTCTGTCGCCTGCGCCGACAACACGACCGCCACCAGCAGCGTGAACGAATTTATATAATCCAGTTCGCCCTTTGGTTCCGGGTCGGCTTCTTGCAATTGGGCGAAGAATGTCTCGATTTCCGCTTTTTTCATCATCGCGCAACTGGCCCAATCTTTATGGTGTGTCTTAATTTAAAGCGTTAAGCGAAAGGGGAGCCAAGATCAAACCAATTTCAAGATCTAGACACGCCAAGTCGTGAAACCTTATGGTGCTTGAGCCATGAAACACGCATCCGTCACCAAAGTAGTAGGCGTCGAAGACAGCAACAAAAACCTGCAGATTTATTTTGACGAAGGGCTGCACCCGTATCTCAGTCTGGACCGAACCGGGTTTATTTGGGTGATCAGCTTCGCCGTTGCGTTCGGGTTCATCATCAGCGTCGAGTTTACGCTGGTGGGCGCGTGGCTGGTGTTTAGATTTTGTGGTGTGGAAATTTTTCTGCTCTACACCGCGTTTCGATTAAATTACCGCAGCGGCCAATGCGCTGAACGGTTGATCCTGTCTGATAACGGGTTGCAGGTGCGATGGTTTAGTCCAAAAGGCGAAGTGGGCCGTTGGAACTTTGAACCCGGTTGGCTGCAGGTTCATATTGAAGCGAGACGCCCGAATGGGGGTGCGGTGTCCTTATCAAGCCATGGCCTGTCTCTCCCTATCGGAAAATTTCTGACGCCGGATGAACGTTCGGAAATCGCCGACGCGCTGTAAACCGCCATTAAAAGTGCCGACGGTCTTACAATCTCGGACCTTACAATGGAGTTGCTGGTATGATGAAATAGCCTTTGCTGGTGTTCGCCGCTGCGATTATTGCGTCGCCACTAATCTACGGGGCTGGGAAGCTGAATGTCGTCACGCTAGCCGCTGCCCAAACGCCACCCGTGCAATCGTTCACCATTGCGACATCGGGCCAGACGCCGATCGTGGCGCAGTGCATTAACCGAACCACCGGCTCGGTGTCGATGTTTTATTCATCGGATCAGAACAGCGCGCCAGGCTGCTCAGCCTGGAGTAAGAAATTAAGACTTAAAGCGGCGTTACCCGTCGAAGCCCAGGACGTTCTTCATGGAATACAATCCGGTGGCCCGGCCTTTGGTCCACATTGCCGCGCGCACCGCGCCTGCCGCAAAGACCGTGCGGCTGCCTGCTTTATGGGTCAATTCCACCCGTTCGCCGTCGCCTGCGAACACAACCGAATGATCCCCGACGACATCCCCGCCGCGCAGTGTCGCAAAGCCGATCTGACCATCGGGACGGGCGCCGGTGTGGCCATCGCGCACAGCTTGGTAGACCGATTCCAAAGGCACGCCACGTCCGGCGGCGGCGGCTTTCCCCAGACCCAGCGCGGTGCCCGACGGGGCATCAATTTTATGGCGGTGATGCATTTCCACGACTTCAATATCGTAGTTCTGTGGTTCTAAAAGCCCCGCGACCTGCTCGGTCAGCGCCAAGAGCAGCGTTACGCCGACGCTCATATTAGGGGCCCACACCACGGGAATTTTAGTGGCGGCGGCAGAGAGCACTTGCGCTTGGGCGTCGTCGAGCCCGGTCGTCCCGATCACCATGGCGGTTCCCGAAGCCGCGGCCAGTTCGGCGTGATGCACAGTCGCGTCGGGAATGGTGAAATCCACCACGACATCTACATCGGCCATCATAGCAGCCGGGTCGTCGCGGACGGTGACGCCGGCAACGGCTTCCTGGCCAATCGCGTCATGGCCGGGTTGTTCGCTGGCACCGGCGATCACGCAACCTTCTGTGCCCGCCACCTGGTTAATGACCATCTGCCCCATGCGCCCAGAGCATCCGACAATGCCAATTTTCAGATCGTCCACCATATCATTCCCCTTCGTTGAACTGGCCCCCTTATTTAACTAGTCGCGATCAATCCTTCAAATCGGCCCAGAATTCCTTCACTTTGCTGAAGAAGCTTTCGGATTCCGGGCTGAAGGACCGACCTTTGCCCGCACTTTCGAATTCCTGCAGCAATTCCCGTTGCTTACGGGATAAATTAACCGGCGTTTCAATTCTAGATTCGACATACATATCGCCACGCTGGCTGGAATTCAGCACCGACATACCCTTGCTGCGCAAGCGGAACTGGACGCCTGATTGCGTGCCCGGAGCGATGGTGACCTTGGCGCGCCCGCCATCAATCGTCGGCACCTCGACCGCGCCGCCAAGCGCCGCCGTCATCATGGCCATGGGGACCCGGCAATAAATGTCAGCGCCGTCTCGCTTGAACAGATGGTGTGGCTCCACAGATAAGAAAATATACAAATCGCCCGGTTGAGACCCTTGCAAGCCTGCTTCACCTTCACCATTCAGGCGGATGCGGGTGCCTTCTTCAACACCCGGCGGAATTTTGACAGACAGGTTTTTTTCCTTCTGCGTCCGTCCCTGACCTTGGCAGCCGCTGCAGGGGTTATCGATGACCTGACCGGCCCCGTGGCAGGCGGGACACGTCCGCTCAACCGTAAAGAAGCCTTGTTGCGCTCGGACTTTGCCTGCGCCCTGACAGGTTGAACAGGATACGGGCTTTGCGCCCTCCGCCGCCCCTGTGCCATTACACGGGTCGCAGCGCACTGATGTCGGCACACGTATTTCGGCCGTTTTGCCTTTGAACGCGTCTGCCAGGGAAATATCCATATTGTAGCGCAAATCCGATCCACGCCGGGTTGCGTCGCCATGTCGGCCGCCCGCGGAGCCGCCGAACATTTCATCAAAAATATCCGCGAACCCGCCGCCACCACCGCCGCCAAATCCAAACCCGCCTTGGCCACCACCGCCGCCGGACGCTGCGTTTTCAAAGGCCTCGTGACCATAGCGATCGTAGGCAGCGCGTTTCTGTTCGTCGCGCAGCACTTCGTAGGCCTGGTTGATTTCCTTGAATTTGTGTTCTGCTTCATCATTCCCTGGGTTTTTGTCAGGGTGATATTGCATCGCCAGCTTCCGGAACGCCTTTTTCAAGTCATCCTGACTGGCGTCCCGCGATGCGCCGAGCGTTTCATAAAAATCCGTCGACATTACTCACCTTTTTCACCCGGCCATCCCCGGCATCTTAAACCACCAAACGACGGAGGCGTTATATGAACAGGGTCCCTACGGTATTTCAACCACGGGGACCCTGAATAAGGAATTGGACAGACTCATTGTCCCGCGTATTTCAATTTATGCTGATTTGTCTTTCTTTTCGTCGTCAACTTCTTCGAAGTCAGCGTCGACCACGTCATCTTCCGGCACTTCCGCCTGCCCGTCGGACATGGGGTCGTCGTCGCTTTCTTCCTGACTGGCTTTGTACATCGCTTCGCCAAGTTTCATGGAGGACTGGGTCAGCGTCGCCGTCGCCGCCTTTATCGCCTCGCTGTCCTCGCCTTCCATTGCTTCCTTCAACGCAGCGAGATCTGTTTCTATTGTGGCCTTATCCTCTTCCGGGATTTGGTCGCCATATTCGCCGACATTTTTTTCCGTTGTGTAGATCATACTATCAGCGGCATTGCGCACTTCGATCAACTCGCGACGTTTTTTGTCATCTTCTGCATGGGATTCAGCGTCTTGCACCATGGTTTCGATGTCCTGGTCGGATAAGCCGCCCGACGCCTGGATGCGAATTTGCTGTTCTTTTCCTGTCGCCTTGTCTTTCGCTGAAACATTGACGATGCCATTCGCGTCGATATCAAAGGTCACTTCGATTTGTGGCAGGCCGCGCGGTGCCGAGGGAATGCCGACCAAATCGAACTGGCCCAGCACCTTGTTGTCCGCCGCCATTTCGCGTTCGCCTTGGAATACCCGGATAGTCACCGCTGTCTGGTTGTCTTCGGCGGTTGAAAAGACCTGGCTTTTCTTTGTTGGAATGGTCGTGTTTCGGTCAATCAAACGCGTGAATACACCGCCCAAGGTTTCAATGCCCAAGGAAAGCGGCGTCACGTCAAGTAATAGAACATCCTTCACGTCGCCTTGCAGCACGCCGGCTTGAATGGCCGCGCCGATGGCCACGACTTCATCTGGGTTAACGCCCCGGCTTGGGTCCTGGCCAAATATTTCCTTCACCGTGTCGAAAATTTTCGGCATCCGCGTCATGCCGCCGACAAGAATGATTTCGTTGATTTCGCTGGCTTTCAAACCGGCGTCTTTCAACGCCGCCTTACAGGGCGCGATGGTGCGTTGCACCAGGTCATCGACCAGCGCTTCAAGCTTTGCGCGGGTCAGCTTCATATTTAGGTGCTTTGGCCCAGATTGATCTGCGGTGATGAAGGGGAGGTTAATTTCGGTCGACATCGAACTCGACAGTTCAATTTTCGCCTTTTCGCCTTCTTCTTTGAGCCGTTGTAGCGCCAACTTGTCTTTGCGAAGGTCTATCCCTTGCTCACGTTTGAATTCATCGCAAAGATAATCGATAATTTTCTGATCGAAATCTTCGCCGCCCAAGAACGTGTCTCCATTGGTCGATTTTACTTCGAACACGCCGTCGCCAATTTCCAGGATTGACACGTCGAATGTGCCGCCGCCCAAATCATACACGGCGACAATGCCCGTACCCTTTTTCTCCATGCCATAGGCCAATGCGGCGGCGGTGGGTTCGTTGATGATGCGCAGAACTTCCAAGCCAGCGATTTTACCTGCGTCCTTGGTCGCCTGACGTTGGGAATCGTTGAAATAGGCTGGGACCGTGATCACCGCTTGGGTGACTTCTTCCCCAAGATAGGCTTCGGCTGTTTCCTTCATTTTTTGAACGATGAAGGCGCTGATCTGACTGGGAGCGTAGGTGTTTTCTTGTGTGTCCTGCACCCAGGCGTCGCCATTGTCGCCCGACATAATGGTGAATGGGACAAGTCCAATATCCTTTTTGACCTCCTTGTCCTCGAACCGGCGACCAACCAACCGCTTGATAGAATAAAATGTGTTTTCAGGGTTGGTGACGCCTTGCCGTTTGGCCGGATGCCCGACAAGTCGTTCTCCGCTGTCGGTAAACGCCACCATGGACGGCGTTGTGCGCTGCCCTTCCGCGTTCTCCACAACTTTCGCTGTTGAACCTTCCATAACCGCGACACAGGAGTTCGTGGTTCCCAAGTCAATGCCAATGACCTTTGCCATAATTTTATACACCTTTCGTTTCAGAAATTCCCTTTAGCCCGCTGCGCGGCGCCGCCGGAAACCCTATTCGAATTTGAAATTGTGTTGCGTTGTTACAACTGTTACCCGGCTATATATGTTCGGAGTCCGAGCCCTGCAAGAACCGAGGCTCGTGAAATGTGCTTATTTTTGTCCAATTTCCGGGAATGACCATAATTTATGCGGTTGTGTCTTAAAATTTACGCTTTTGTATCGACGTGATTGACATCTCCCGGCGGGGTTTCCGGGTCGCCCTTGGCGACACCAACCATCGCGGGGCGCAATAGGCGTTCATGCATGATGTAGCCCGGTTGCATCAATTCCACTATTGTGCCCGCAGGCTTGCCCGTATCCGGCACTTCGAACATCGCCTGGTGTTTGTCGTAGCTGAATTTTTCGCCCAGGGGTTCAATTTTTTCTACACCCTGTTTTTGCATTGCGCTCAGCAGCTCTTTTTCCGTCATCTCTATACCGATCACCAAATTTTTGATGACGTCGTCGGATTCTCGCGCTTCGGATGGCACGGATTGCAGGGCGCGTTGTAAATTATCCGCGACATTCAACAGATCCTTGGCGAG
>JAPKDL010000162.1 GCA_028822585.1 Alphaproteobacteria bacterium
CTGACATACGTCATTTGGACGCATGGTATATAGCTGCACTCAGCCGATTTGTTTTGATCGGAAGTCGGGTTTGCGTTTTTCGCGGAACGCCTTGCCGCCTTCCTTTGATTCCTCGGTTTCGTAATACAGATTGACCGCTTCGAAACCCAAGCGGCTCATGCCGCGAATGTTGTCGCTCGACGCGTTGAAGGAGCTTTTGGCTATGGCGATGGCGGTCGGGCTTTTTTCGCAAATCTCCGCACACCATTTATCAACTTCCGCGTCCAACTCGTCATCCGGCACCACCGTGTTCACCAATCCCATCGCCATGGCTTCGGCAGCGCTGTAGCGGCGGCACAAATACCAGATTTCACGCGCCTTCTTTTCACCGACAATGCGCGCCAAATACGCCGTGCCGAAGCCCGGGTCGACGGAGCCAACCTTGGGGCCGACCTGGCCAAAAATTGCGGATTCACAGGCGATGGTCAGATCACAGATAGTGGCCATGACATTGCCGCCCCCGATGGCGTAGCCGCGTACCTTCGCAATCACCGGTTTGGGGGCGTCGCGGATGGCGTTGTGCAGAATTTCAACTGGAACGCCCAGGGTCCCCGAGCCGTACCGGCCCTTGCCTTTGTCGCCCTGGTCGCCGCCGGTGCAAAACGCCTTGTCCCCGGCGCCGGTCAGTACGATAGCGCCTATATTTTTATCCCAACTGGCGTGCATGATTGCATCGATGATTTCTTCATACATGCCTTCGCGAATCGCGTTATAGCGCTCCGGCCGGTTCAGCGTGATTGTCGCAACGTGGTCTTTCTCCACGTATAAAATATCTTTGTATTCCTTGTCGTTCACGGGTTCATCCTCGTTGTTTAGCGGCCTTTGAAGTCGGCGTCGCGTTTTTCCAGAAAGGCGGACATGCCTTCGCTGCGGTCTTCGGTTGTGAATAGCCCGGCGGTCAAATGCCGCTCAAACTCCAGGGCGGGCTCCAAATCCATCTCCATGCCTGAATTGACGGCGATCTTGGCGTACCAGACGCTCAACGGTGCCCTTAGGGCGTAGGCGTCCACACGCGCCAGGGCGGTGGCCAGCACCTGTCCCGGTTCGACGACACGGCTGATCAGCCCAATATCCCGGGCTGTTTCCGCATCAATGAAGTCAGCGCTGAACAATAAATCCTTCGCCCATTCCTTGCCCACCGCACGGGGCAATCGCTGGGTGCCGCCGGCACCTGCGACCGAGCCGATTTTTGAACTCGTGACGCCGAATTTTGATCCTGAACCGGCGATGCGGATGTCGCAGGCGAGTGCTACCTCCAATCCACCGGTCAGGCAAAAGCCGTTGATAGCGGCGATAACGGGCTTGCGGGATCGCTCGATGGCTCGATTGCAGTGTTCAAAATGCGATAACATGGCGTGCGTGCTGGGCAGGTCCTGGGCTTTCAGAGCGCTGCCCAAGTCCGCTCCCGTGGAAAAATATTTGTCGGTTCCGGTCAAGACGATGCCGCGAATGGCCATGTCTCCGTCCAGTTCGCGCACCTTGTCGCCAATGGCTTGTAGCAAGTCGTCACTGAGCGCGTTGTATTTATCGGGTCGGTTCATGGTCAAAATCGCCGCAGGACCGCGAATTTCCGTTAACAGGATATCATCCACTTTTTGTCTCCAAATTTATTAGCTTAACCCACCATCGCGAAGCCGCCATTCACGCTGATCACCTGACCGGTAATATGGCGCGCGGCGTTAGATGTCAGGAACATTACAGCGTTGGTGATATCTTCCATTTCACCGATCCGGCGCAAAGGATACAAGCGTTTCACCTTTTCTTCCCGCGCGAGCCAGCGTTCTTCGCCAAGCTTTTCTTTCAGGCCTACCTGTAGATTAATGCGCATGGGTGAATTCGTGGCACCGGGGGATACCACGTTGACGTTGATACTGTGGCGCCCGACTTCCTTGGCGATGGATTTGGCGAAGGAGATCACACCGCCTTTTGCAGCTGAATAATTGGCTTCGCGTTCCTGTCCGATGCGCGCGGCGTCGGTCGCGATGTTCAAAATTTTGCCATGGCCGCGTTCGATCATGCCGGGCAGGACGGCGCGGGTGCAATGCATGGTGCCGAACAGAATGACGCGAATTTCTCGTTCGCACGACGCTGGGTCAGTTTCCAGGTACATCGTGTGTTCAGTCAACAGCGCCGCATTGTTCACTAGAATATCGACCCGTCCATAGGCCTTTGTCGCGTCGTTAATCATGCCTTCTGCGTTTGACAGTTCGGTGATGTCCACTGCGGCGGCCATCGCCTCTCCACCTTGCGCCAGGATGGCGGCGACCGTTTGCGCCACGCCGTCGGCGTTGATGTCATTCACCACGACCTTGGCGCCGGCGGCGGCGTATCCCAGCGCCAGATGCTGGCCAATGCCGGACGCGGCACCCGTGACCAGGGCGACCTGATCGGTCAATTCTAAATCCATAGTTCAATTTTCCTTTATTTTACCATAACATAATGAGGGCATGGGTTGGCGATGTCACGCAGGGGAGGGGTGCATGGCTCGATGGATGTTGTAGCGAATTGTTGCAGCGGTGTTCTAGCGCCACTATATCGGCGAATGCAATGTTGGTGGACGCCAATTGGCGTGGGGGTTGAAATTTTCTAAAAGTACGAAAGCGGCCACGACTTCAAACCGGATAAACACCGGTTCGGCCCGTCGCTTTTCGGCGTTTTTGGGCGCAAGGCCTGGTCTGCACCGAACTATGAATATTCACCGGGTATGAACGCAGTGCGGGACAAGGGGGCTGTTTGGACCCCGGAAACGCAGGAGGCCTTTCTGACCCAGCCAAAGGTTTTCGTAAAAGGCACGCGCATGTGGTTTCCAGGTCTGAAACGCGTCTTCGACCGGGCGAACGTCATTGCTTATGTGAGGCACCGGTCCTTGCGCGGAAGATAGCTAGGCCTTAACGGCTTAACAGAGCGTTTATTTTTTCCAGCTGCCCGTCTTCGCCGAAGTTCCGCAGTAAATTGAACAAATTTTCCGCACCTACACCCAGCACGGGTTCGACCATCGCCATGAATTTCTGCCGCATGTCATCCCAATCCATTGGGTTGTCGGGATTGCCGCGCGCCATATCCGTGTGCGCTTCCAGGGGGTCGCCGTTGATGAAGTCGATCCGCATATGCGCTGAGCGTAAATCCATGGATTTGTCGGGCGACAAGCGTACCCGTTTTACGATGTTTTGCAGGGCGGGGTCGTTGATGCGTTCGGCCACGAAGTCCAGCGATGTAGCCTGGTGACCGGTCAAGGCTAATGCGGTGCAAAACGCGGTGCTGAACTTCCCCTCCAGCCCTGTCGTGGGACTTGGTTTTCCTGCCAGCTTGATGCAGGCCGGGTTCACATCCACATGAATTTCGGCAATGTCACGGCCTTCAGCCTGGTCCGCCAAGGCGCGTGCGGCGTCGATTACCGGATGGGTTAACAGGCAGGCTGCGTAGGGTTTGTAGGTGTTGCGAGTCAATTCCCAATGTTGGGAAAAATCTAGCGGTTGAATCGCGGCAGACCCGTCCTGCACGAGCGCTTTGGCTAATCCGCCGTCTTCTTCCAGCAAGTCGGTCGCCGATACAAATCCGTCGCGCGCCAGTTCCGCCGACAAAACGCCATTCAACGCCGCCTTGCCTGCGTGGAAGGGTTTCGACATGGTGCCAAAGGATGCGGTCAGACCGCTAGTTTGTGTCGCCGCCGCGCCCAGCGCAGACGCGACACCGTCATCGTCGAGGCCCAGCAAAGCGCTGGCGGCAACCGTGGCGCCGAGACAGCCGAAGACGCCGGTGGAATGCAGGCCACGCATATTAAGCGCGTCGCCGAATTTTGCGCCGCCGACCCGCGCGCCGACTTCGAAGCCAGCGATGTAGGCATTCAGAATATCGCGTTCACTGGCACCTTCATTGGCGCCAACCGCCAGGGCCGCCGCCCAGATGGGGTTGGAAAGATGCGCGATGGCACCGACATGGGTGTCGTCATAATCCAGGCAATGCCCCATGGTGGCGTTGACCAGCGCTGCCGCCGCTGCTGTGGCTTTGCCGCCCAGGATAACCTGCGCCTGGCCCGTGGTGCCCCATCTCGCGGCAACGCTGCGCACGGCTGCTTCCGCGCCTTCGCCCTGTGCGCCAATAGCGACGCCGATGGAATCCACCAGCGCCATGCGGGCGGCGTCCAGTACCTCCAGAGGAAAATTTCGACCGCCGATAGTGGTGACGAATTGTCCAATGGCGTCGGCGTTGGTGTGTGTGGCGGTCATGGCGTGACTCCCATAGCAATTTGATTTCTGGCAGTATGCGTCCTTCGCACGGATATGATCAAGCGGCGGCTCGTAAGCGGGATTGGATTAGCTGATGAATTCTGATTAGGGTGATTGCCGAGCCAGTAGGAGACCTAACATGAGTGCATCCCCCACCCGCGCCCGTATCATCGGGACACGCCACATGGCCGCCGCCGGTCACTATTTGGCGGCGCAAGCGGCGTTTCAGATACTTGAATCGGGTGGCAACGCCGTCGACGCCGGCGTGTGCGGCGGAATTGCGCTGGGGGTTTTGCAGTCGGAGTATGTGGGTTTCGGCGGCGTCGCGCCAATCATGATCCGCCCGGCGTCCACGGGGCAGGTCATCACTATCAGCGGATTGGGAACCTGGCCGAAAGCGGCTAATCTGGAAACCTTTCATCGTGATCACGGGGGTCTCATTCCACCGGGTATTCTGCGCTCGCTGGTCCCCGCCGCGCCGGACGCTTGGATTACCGCGCTGGAGCGATGGGGCACGATGAGCTTTGGCGATGTGGCCTCCGCCGCCGTGCGATTCGCCCGAGACGGGTTTCCCATGCCCGTGTTGACCAGTCGAATCATCACCAAGGCGGCGGACAATTATCGTCGCTGGCCGGCGAACGAGGAAATCTACCTTCCCGACGGCAAGCCGCCCCAACCGGGGGATATTTTCGTGCAGTCGGATCTGGGCAAATCCATTCAATACATGATCGACCAGGAAGCCGCTGCGCCAGGCGACCGTTTGGCGGGACTGCAAGCGGCGCGCGATGCGTTCTACCGAGGCGACATCGCGCAAACCCTTGTACGTCATCAGGCAGAAAACGGGGGTTGGTTAAGCGCCGAGGATCTGGCCGACTTCAAGGTTGGAATCGAAGCGCCGATTTCCGTGCGGTTCCGTGATTTCGAAGTTTATACCTGTGGGCCCTGGTGCCAGGGACCATTGTTGGCGCAGACGTTGCGTCTGCTCGACGGGGTTGATTTGGGATCCATGGGCCATAATGAACCCGCCTATATTCACACCATCGTTGAAGCGCTCAAGCTCGCTTATGCGGATCGGGAACAATATGTCGGTGACCCGCGATTCGTTGATGTGCCTATCGATGGCTTGTTGGCCGATAAATACATCGACGAACGTCGTAGATTGATCGATCCGAACGCCGCTGCGCCGGGCATGCCGGAACCGGGCCGTCCCGAAGGTGCCGCTTGGACGAGCGCGATAACGCCGGAACCGACGGGGCCTGCAGATGAACTTAGTCAGATCGACACGTCCTATATCAGTGTCATCGATTCAGAAGGCTCGGTGTTTTCCGCAACGCCGAGCGATGGCTCTGCCGCTGGTCCCATTGTGCCGGGTCTTGGCTTCCTGCCGTCGGGGCGGGGTACGCAATCCCGCACGGACCCGGCGCACCCGGCTGTTCTGGCGCCGGGCAAACGGCCCCGGTTAACGCCCAATCCCGCCATTGCGATACGTGACGGCCATTGGGTCATGCCGTTTGGTTCGCCGGGCAACGATGTCCAGCCCCAGGCGATGACGCAGGTCTTGTTGAACAT
>JAPKDL010000043.1 GCA_028822585.1 Alphaproteobacteria bacterium
GTGGATTGGCTAGCCAGGCGAGCGCGGCTAGGGGATGGAACAGAATGGCGTCGCCTGCGCCCCGTATTTCGGAATCCGCACAGTTGATCCCGAACCCGCCGACAAGCGTGGTTGAATCACCAAAATATTCCAGTCATCGTGCAGCGCCAATCACGCATCCCACGGTAAAAAAATCATTAGCGACGAGGCTTGGAGTGGTTCCGATGGAAAAATCATGGAACTGATGGTCAACGATCTCCACCGACGTTATGACAGCGCCGACGTATTGAGAGATATTTACGGGCGTATGGTCGACTTCGTACTACAGGCCAAGCTGAAAATAATCCGCCGCCCTTGACGAAGCGCGGTTTTCAAGCGCTGTTGCTTGGTCCCGTGTTCTGGCGCGGGGGTGGGGGATGCCCTAATATTCCTGCATGACCGCTGTGGTGCAGCCGATCTTCCAACCGGTTTACGCTCCCAATCCATGTGAGGCCAACCGCAGACGCAAGGCATTCTGGATATCATCGGCGTCATCTAGCAGTTTGGGATGACACGTTGCCGGAAAATCACCCAAGGGCAACCTTTGACTGTTTGTGCGCGTGCGGAGGTTGGTTAAAATTTCCGCAGCGGTGTTGATGGCATCTGGCGTCATAGTGATCCTCTCCCTGTGATGTGATTTTACACCGAAGCGGTCAATTGCAAAAGGTCCTGTCTTGATCGGTCACGCCGGCGCTCATAGGTTGGTGCGAACGACGGGTCGAGGGGTTGAATTTAATGTTGGATGAATTTAGGGGCTATGTGCGGCCCAGCGGGCGTGTCGGCGTCCGGAACCATCTTTTAATTCTATCAGTCACGGGGTTAACCGGGCCCACGGCACGGCGCATTTCCGCCTGTCTGCCAGGGTCGGTGGTGATAGACTTTCCCTATGATGGTGGTCTATTGGGTGAAGACCGCGCAGCGCAGGATCGCGCGCTCGCCGGTCTTGGGTCAAACCCAAATGCGGGTGCGGTGTTGCTGATTGGCGCCAATACTGTTCGGGTTGGGAAGTTTACTGAACTATTTTCAGTGGCGGGCACTCCCATGACGGCGATAACTTTGGATGAATGTGGGCATGACGCGGTGACGTTGACCGAGCGTGGAATCCGTGCCGGCGCGCTATTGTCCAAGGTGATATCCGGCCTGCGCCGCGAACCCGTTTCGTTACTCAATCTAACGCTCGGGCTGGAATGTGGTCGGTCTGATCCCAGTTCCGGATTGGTGTCGAATCCGTTGTTGGGCTTGATCGCTGACAGGATCGTCGATTTCGGTGGGGTGGCGATGATAGGCGAAAGCGTTGAATGGATGGGTGCGGAACATTTATTGGCGGCGCGCGCAGCGACGCCAGACGTCGCGCAAAAAATCCAAGCGGCGGTTGATAGGCGCGAGGGCCTGGCGGTGGCGGGTGGCATAGATTTGACCGGCAATAATCCAGGACCGTCGAATATTGCGGGCGGGCTTTCGACCATAGAAGAAAAATCTCTTGGTAATATCGCCAAAAGCGGCAGCCGACCCATTCAAAGCGTCGTGGCTTGGGCGGAAGCGCCCGAGGGACCTGGGTTTCACCTGATGGACGCCTGCTCCTATGCACCGGAATCACTTACCGGGTTTTCGGGCGCTGGCGCGCAATTGTTGCTGTTCACCACCGGCGTCGGCAACAGCTATGTGAACGCATCCGCGCCCACGATCAAAGTCGGTGCCAACCCGGAAACCAGTGAGCGCCTGAACGAACAACTCGACTACGCATGTCCAGCAGTATTCAGCGGCGACATGGCACTGGAACAGGCTGCGGAAGAATTATTTGTAGTGCTGGTCGATGTGGCGTCGGGAACCCGGACCTGGGGTGAAATTCTGGGGGAGGGCGGTGAATCGTTTTCGCGTATGGGGGCGTCGATATGAGCACCAGAGATAACGGAAAGTGGGATGCAGTCGTGCTGAATCCCTTGGATCAAGTCGCGACCGCATTGGGTAATTTATCGGCGGGCCAAAGCGTCCGCGTACGTTCGGGCGAGGTGGTTGAGGTTATCGTTTTGGCTGAGGATATTCCGCTCTGTCACAAATTCGCCGTCCGCGTGGTCGCCCAAGGTGGCGTGATCCACAAATATGGCGAAGCGATTGGTGCCGCGTCGATCGATATCGCAATCGGCCGCCACGTCCATGTTCACAATTTAAAAAGCCTCAGAGCACAACGAAATCAGCTCAACGAAAATAGCCCATCATAGTTAGAGCTACCCCGTGACCTCACCCTCGGCCTTCAGCATGCGTACGGTTTGGCGCACGGCCTCGGCGGTTTTGTCGACATCATTTTCCGTGTGCACGGCGGACACCACGCCGCCGGGTTTGGCCGACATATCGACGCCATTGGTCATGATGCCGAGCCGTAGCCGTGTGACCAAATCGCCGGGGCTCGCACGTTTCAATATCTCGCTGGATTGCGCGTACGGGTCGAAGGTAGACGGTGTGATATCGTCGTTCCCCGGATTGGTGAACAGGAAGAATCCAGAATGGTCGCCATAACAGGCCCACGGCACTTGTTCTTCCTCGAAAACCTCGTTCAACCGGGTCCGAATGTTGGCGGCGGTGGCGCTAGCTTTAGTGCAGATGTCGCCCTTGGCTATCAATTCCAGCGCGGCGATTCCGGCGGCTGCTGACATTGGGTTGGCGTTGAAGGTGCCTTGGTGGCCAATTTTCTCAAAGCCTTTTTCGGCGGCTTTTTCGAAATCCAGCAATTCAAATATATCCGCGCGACCGGTGACGGCACCGCCGGGTAACCCGCCCGAAAGAATTTTAGCCAGACTGCACATGTCCGGCGTAATGCCGTAATGCTGTTGCGCGCCGCCGGGGGTGACCCGGAACCCGGTCACAACTTCGTCAAAAATTAGGATAACGCCGTGTTCCGTGGCGATCTTGCGTAACTCGGCGACAAATTCGCGCGTCACCGGCGCCTGCCCAAAGGACGCGCCCGTGGGTTCTATGATGACGGCGGCGATGTCGTCATGGGCTTCGAAAATACGGCGCGTGGCCTCGATATCGTCCGGTGGCGCCAACAAGACGTTCTCCGCAATGCCGTCGATAATGCCCGGCGTGGCTGTTCCGTCGAAATGGTTGGTGACGCCAAAGGCGACATGGTCCTGCCAGCCATGGAAATGACCCTTGAAGCGCACCAGCTTAGATTTACCGGTAAAGGCGCGCGCCAACCGCAGTGCCATCAAATTGGCCTCGGTCCCGGACGAGGTAAACCTTACCCGTTCCGCACACGGCACCAGTTGCTTTACCAATTCGCCCCAGCGGACTTCTAATTCATGACAGGCGCCGAAATGCGTGCCCTTGTCCAATTGCGCATGAACCGCTTCCATTACCGTGGGGTGGTTGTGCCCCAGGATCAAGGCACCGTGACCACCAAAATAATCGACATAATCATTGCCGTCGATATCCCATTTATGGGAACCCTGGGCGTGATCCACATAGATGGGATAGGGGGCTAAGTGGCGAGAATCATGGACAATACCGCTCGGAAAAATTTCCCGCGCCTCCGTCGCACGGACGCCGGAAGACGGCGTGTGTTGGCGATAAGCGGCAACAATCTTGGAATTGGTCAAAGCGCCGTCGGGCATGGTTCGATCCTGACAAGTGGGTTGAAGGTTGAAGGTAGTTTACGCCCTGGCGGGCTGAGTTTCCAGAGTGGATGGTGAGGATGTATTTCCACCCCTTGAGCCCAAACCCCGCGCGCCCTATATACAGCGTCTCAATTTACTTACTTCAACCCCATGGATTCCTATGCCTGCCGCACCTAACGGCGCCGCGACCCGGCGCACTTTTGCCATAATCGCCCATCCGGACGCCGGTAAGACGACGTTGACGGAAAAGCTGTTGCTGTTTGGCGGCGCGATTCAGATGGCGGGTGCAGTCAAGGCGCGCGGTGATCGACGTCGGGCGCATTCGGATTGGATGAAGGTGGAGCGCGAGCGTGGCATTTCGGTCACGTCATCGGTGATGACCTTTCAATACGATAATCTGATGTTCAATTTACTGGACACGCCGGGCCACGAAGATTTCAGCGAGGACACTTATCGCACGCTGACGGCGGTCGATTCCGCCATCATGGTGCTTGACGCCGCCAAGGGTATTGAAGCCCAGACGCGCAAATTGTTCGAAGTTTGCCGTCTGCGCGACGTGCCCATTGTCACCTTTATTAATAAAATGGATCGGGAGGCCCGCGACCCATTTGATCTCATGGACGAGGTTGAACAAGCCCTGCAGCTTGATGTAACGCCGGGGAGTTGGCCTATTGGCATGGGGCGAAATTTCAAGGGTTGCTACGATCTGTTCCAGGACAAGCTGGTGATGATCGACAAGACCAAGAATGATCGCCCTGACGACGGCGTTACGTGCAATGGTCTCGATGATCCGCAATTGGACGACGCTTTGCCAGCAGATTCGGTACAAACCTTGCGAGACGAAGTGGAGATGGCGCGCGGGTTGTGCCCGGAATTCGATATGGACGCGTATCGTGAAGGCAACATGACACCGGTCTTTTTTGGCAGCGCGATCAATAATTTCGGCGTACATGAATTGTTAGATGGGCTGGCAAAAATCGCACCGCCACCACGCCCGCAACCCACCGTTGGGCGTTTGGTTGAACCGACGGAAAAGCCGGTCAGCGGGTTTGTGTTTAAAATTCAGGCCAATATGGATCCGAACCACCGCGACCGGGTCGCCTTTGTGCGGCTGTGTTCGGGACATTTCAAGCGCGGCATGAAGTTGCAACATGTGCGCAGTGGCAAATCAATTAATATGCATAATCCGCTGCTGTTCTTGGCGCAGGACCGGGAATTGGCAGAGGAAGCCTGGGCAGGCGACATTATCGGCGTGCCCAACCACGGCAATCTACGTATTGGCGACGCATTGACGGAAGGCGAGGCGCTACGCTTTACCGGGGTGCCTAGCTTTGCGCCGGAATTATTGCAGCGCGTGCGCCCGGAAGACCCCATGCGCATGAAACATCTGGAACGTGCGTTGCGACAATTGGCGGAAGAAGGCGCGGCGCAGACGTTCAAGCGGCGGCTGGGGTCAGACTGGATCGTTGGTGTGGTGGGGTCGTTGCAATTTGAAGTGATGGCGGACCGTATCCGCACCGAATACGACGTGCCGGTGCGATTTGAATCTGCAGAGCTTTATACCGCGCGCTGGATTGAAGCCGACGATGTGCGAGATTTAAAAAAATTCTCCGACAACAATCAGGGCAGCCTGGCTGAAGATCACGATGGCGCGCCGGTGTTTCTGGCCCGCAACGCCTGGGCTTTGGGAAGGGCGGAAGAAGATTGGCCGAATATCCGATTCGTGAAAACGAAGGAACAGTCAGCTTAATTTTTTCGTGTCGGGATCATAAACCACACGATTGCGACGAATTGCAGCGCCAGGAATGTTCCAAACGAGGCGCGATAGGCGTCTGGATGATAGCCGCCATCTGGGTCGGTGGGCCATAAATCGATGATCTCGCCCATGCCGTATTGCGTGATGAACACCCAGCCGAAAGTGAGTAGATTAACGGCGGTATTGGCCCGCCCCGTATGCGTTAACGGAAAATGTTCGCTTAGTTGTGGGTAGACCAGGATCCCGACATTCATGGTCAGTCCGAACAGCACCCAAACAGCAAATCCTTGTGGGTCGATTTCGAATATGACGGCCAGTTGGGCCACTAAAAATAAAGCAATTCCCCAGACTGTGATCGACTTCAAGCTGACGTTGCGGCGCGTTAGGTAATCCGCGATCACGCCCGTGCCGATGAACCCAACCGTCATGATAAACGCTAAAAACAAGAGGTTGGACGCCACGCCGTTGCGGTCAAAGCCGCCAATGTCCTTAAACCATGGTCCGACCCACAGCGATTGGATCGCCATATTGGCCGCTAATGTCGTCATCGCCAGCGGCACCAGCTTCCAAAATAGCGCATTGCTGAAGATGCTGCCGACACCCCGTATTTGATCCTTTAAACCGGCGGGGGAACCTAGGCCTTTGCGTTCCGGGACGACCAAGAAGATGATGAGGGAGACAGCCACGGTGGCGCCTGACAGTATGACGAATACATGGCGCCAATCGGTCACCGTCAACGCCAATTCCATGGGCGCCGTGGCGGCCATCGCTCCCAACCCGCCCATGGCCATGAAGCATCCGTTCACTAAGGGCCACCGATTCTGCGGATACCACATCGTGATCGCCTTCAAAGACGCCATTAATCCGCCTGCGACGCCGAGGCCAATCAGCGCCCGGCCAATGATCAGGATGATTTGGGTTTCGCCCATAGAAAATAGGAAGGCGCCCAGGGCGGCGCCTAATAACAATGTCGATTGCACGCGCCGGGGCCCAAACCTGTCGAGTAAAATTCCGAGCGGGATTTGAATAGCGGCAAACGCTAAGAAATAGGCCGACGTCAGAAACCCTAAATCGCCTGCGGTCAAACCGATTTCAGAAATCAGCTGCGGCGCTATAATCGCATTTACAGAGCGGTAGAAATAGGACAGGAAATACCCGCCTGCGAAGGGCAGGAAAACGGTAAGCGTGATGAGCGTCAATCCATGTTCAGGCCCGATATCTCTGAACTTTGTACTGGTCATGCTGTGTTTGTTGTCTCTTAGACTTGCAATGCCATGCCATCGCGTCCGGGGTCGGCGGCGCCGGTCCAAACGCCGTCATCAATCTTGATCGCGTGGACTCCGGCGAAGACATAGGACAGGTGCGATCGCGCAATGGGGTACCCCATTGTTTCCACTTCATCAGTGGTGAAGTGGGGGATTCGGTTTGAAACGTCAATCGTGTTGCTGTTTGCGGTAAATCGGGGCGCGGCGATGGCATCCGTAACCGTCATGCCGAAGTCCAGCACATTCAATATTCCTTGCAGCACGGCCATGGTGATATAGGTGCCGCCGGGCGCGCCGATCACCAGATGCGGGTCGTCACCCTTGAATACGATAGTCGGGCACATGGCAGTGAAGCGTCCCTTGCCTGGCGCGATAGAGGCGGCGCGACCGGGGCGTGGGTCGAACACGTTCATGCATCCGTTATACATAAACCCCAACCCGTCGGTGATGACGCCGGACGGCATGCCGAGCGAATGCGTCATCGAGGCGCAATTACCTTCGGCATCGATGACGCAGACATGGGTGGTGTCCTTCGATTCCTCGGGGGCACCGATGCGTTCCACATGCGCTTTGTCGCCTCGCTTGATCCCGTCGGCCAGTTTGGCCGCATAGGTCTTATCCAGGAGCTCGTCGAGCGGTACATCGACGAATTGTGGGTCACCGACGCGCGCATCTTTGTCGATGGTGGCCAGTTTCATGGCCTCGGCCACGGTGCGGATGTAATTTGGTGAGTTATGACCCATGGCAGCCAGGTCGAAGTTCTCTAGGATGTTCAGCATTTCCAGCAACATGACGCCGCCGCCTGGTGGGTTGTTGCTGGCGACCTTCATGCCGCGATAGTCGGTCCAAAGCGGTTCGTTGCGATGAGTGCGGTATCCCGCGAAGTCCTCCATGGTCAACAGACCGCCGTGGCTTTCCATATCGGCGGCCATTTCCTCAGCTAGTTCGCCGCTGTAAAATAAATCGGCGCCACCTTCCGCGATACGGCGCAGCGTCTGCGCCATGTCCGGGTTCTTGATTCGGTCGCCGACGTTGGCGATCTCATCGCCGTCGTTGAAATAGATTTTGCGCCCGGACGGAGATTGTCTGATTTTTTCGCCCGTCGGCATACGCCCTTTATCGTCGTTAACCCAAAAATCATAAACATGCGGCCGCACGATAAAGCCCGCTTCGGCATGGTCGATGGCGGGTTGGCAAATATCCGCCCAATCCATCGATCCATATTCGGTGATGGCCTCGTAATAACCTTTCAAATTTCCGGGAACCATGATGGCTTGGTAGCCCACTTCGTTGACCCGATCTTTCAGAAAAAAACCAAATCCGTCGCGCGCCTCGCCAACGATCAAATCCGTCCACATGTTCTCTCGCGCCGCTGCAGGCGCGCGGGTATGGAAATCTATATAGCCATGAAAATTGAGCTTGGGCATGTAAAGCTGCAAACAACCAAACCCAGCGATCCCGCACATTTGCGGGTCCACAACAGTTTGCACCAGCGCGCAAGTGATGGCGGCGTCCACCGCATTTCCGCCCTGTTTCAACGCAATCGCGCCCGCTTCAACCGCTTCCGGTTGCGGCGCCGTAATCATACCCTTGGCCATGAAATTCCTCGTACAAAAGATAGAGGCCGTCATTATGGGCTTGGGGATGGGAAGAGGCAATTGGGCAGGGGATTGCTGAAGTTAAAATTGCCGCTAAGCTCAATAACCCTCACGTTCGGAGTTCAACATTTGGCGTGGATATTCCTCATCATCGTCGCAATTGTCGCGCAGTCCGGCGCGGTGCAGGTGCCGAAAAGGACGCTAGTTGATTCGGAAATGGTGCTGGCGGTGGATGTGTCTGGTGATGGGCCGAATAACAATGGTGTGCTTGTAGTCAAGGCGCGGACGCCAGCGTCCGCGATGGGGATGACGGTGAACAGGTTGCCGGTCATAAATGGTCGCGTCAGCCCGTCCGGGTGGCCGCAAATGGATAACCTTGATTGGTGCTATCAGGATTGCGTCATTACCGGGCCCGCGTCCTTCATCGACGTCGCGAATGATTTGTTAGACTTCGCCCGCGCCATTCGGCACAAGCTGATTCTGGAAATCGCCGGGGCGGTCCTGGTCAAATAGAATCGTAACCCGGTTCGCTTTGTGAAGGCTGAACGCGTCCCGATTCTGTGTGACGCCGATGAAAATCGCCTGGAAGACTACATCGATAGCTGGTAGCCGAAACTATACCGCGTTGGCACCCCGGATACCGTCGATCTCCGCGGCGGAATACCCTAGTTCGGATAAAATTTCGTCGGTGTGTTCGCTCAATTTCGGGGCTCGCTTTCGAATGCTGCCGGGCGTGCCGGAAAGTCGCATGGGCGTATCGGCCAACGGTACGGGCTTGTCAGCGCCCGGGAAATCCACTGGCGTCAGAAATTTTTCTGCCGCGATATGTTCACATTCCAACGCCTGTTGCGGGGTGTAGATCGGCGCGCCGGGGACACGAGCGGCTTCCAACGCTGTTAGCGCTTCGTCGTTGGTGAGATTGCCGGCCCATTTCTGTGTGCGTTCGCTGATCTCGGGGGAATGTTCCGCGCGCGTTTCATCGGTCTCGAAACGCGGGTCGGTCAACCAGGGGTCTTCTTCCCCCATCAAGCTGACCCAGCGTCGGTACATGCCCTGGCCCAGAACGATGATATAAATCCAGCCGTCTTTGGTTTTAAAGACGTCTGCGGGCGCGCTAACCTGGCCGCGGTTGCCGGTTCCAACGCGATTAACGTTGTGCACGGCCTGTTCGATCAACGCCGGGGAGGCGGTGGTCAAGGCGGTGTGGAGCAGGGAAGTCTGCACCCGCTGGCCCTTACCCGTTGCGCGATGCGACATGATCGCCGCCAAAGTGCCCAATGCGGAGAGGGTCGCGGTGTTGAAGTCGACCCACGACGCGGCGGAGCGCATGGGTTCTTCATATCCGGTAAGATGCATCAGCCCGGACATGCCCTGGGCGACCGGGTCGAAACCAATTTTTTCGGAAAACGGCCCTTGGGTGCCAAAAGCCGTAGTTGTGGTCAGGATGATATCGGATTTGATTGCCGTCAGGCTCTCGTAATCCAGTCCCAGCGACACCAACGCTTTTTCCGGCAGGTTGGCGACCACGACATCCGCCCTCTCCACCATGCGACGAAGAATTTCCTTACCTTCCGGCGAAGTTGGATTCAGCGTCATGCCGCGCTTATTGCGGTTCATTTGCTGATACATCGCGCCGTCACCTTCATCCGTGATGGGTACGACGAAACGGTCTTCGCCGCCGCCAATTTTATCGACCCGTATGACTTCGGCGCCGAGATCGGCCAACAGGCCTGCGCACCAGGGCCCGGCGATGTACCGCCCAAAATCAAGAATACGCACGCCTTCAAGAACGCCTGCCATGGAGCTTCTCCTGCTAATGTTTCGCCCAGCGGAAATTATTGTCGAGTTTAGATTTTGACGAAAACCGCGCCGTTGTCCACTTTGACTTCGTAGATTTTCAGGCCTTCGGTGACGGGTGCACACAGGGCCCGACCATTTTTCACGTTAAACCGGCCTTCATGCAACGGACATTCGACTTCGCCGCCTTCTTGAAACCCTGCCGCGAGCGATGCATAGGCGTGGGTGCAAATGTCGTGAGTTGCGAATATTTCGCCATCGACATGGAACAGCGCGATGTCTTCGGTTCCGCACGTTACCTTGATGGGTTCGTCTGGTTTGATGTCGTCGGCCTTCGCCACTTCTTGCCAGTTTCCGTCCGTCATGTTTCTTTGTCCTTGATTGATTTTGAATAGGTTTTTGTTTCCCTAAATAGGGAATATAAAGCGTCGCCACATAATTCCCAGTTTCTTATCCAACAAGCGAAGTTATACGCATGGTCTTTGGCGAATATGACGTGGCAACCTTAACCGTCATCGCGGTGGCGTTCCTCTTGGGTGGTTTCTCAAAAGGCGGGGTCGGATTTGGCCTGCCGTTGATCGCAATGCCGATTATGGCGAATGTTATTTCCATTCCCCTGGCGATTGGATTGATGTTGATCCCCATTCTGGCGTCAAACACTTGGCAAGCGTTTTCCAGCGGGCATCATGTGGCGCTGTTTCGGCGATTTTGGACGCTCATTCTTGCACTGGCCATTACAACCGGTCTGGCGGCGCAGATACTGACGCGCGTGGATCAGTCGGCGATCTCAATTTTCACGGGCGTGCTTGTGGCGCTTTTTGTATTGAGCCAGGCGTTTTCCCTGCGAATCTCGGTGACCGAAAAGACCGAGGCGCGGATGAAGCCGGTGATTGGCATCTTGTCCGGGTTTCTCGGTGGTATCTCCGGTATATTCGGTCCGCCGCTGCTCAGCTTTCTGGTCGCGCTGAAAATGCCCAAGGAAGAATTCATGTGCGCGGCCGGGCTCATTTACCTGACGGGCACTTTCCCTTTGTTTGGCACCTTGATTGCGAACGGGGTCATTTCGACGGCGGACGGCTGGGTGTCGTTAGCCGCCTGCGCGCCCTTGTCGATTGGCGTTCTGCTTGGCGCTTGGATGCGCAGCCGCGTGTCGCAAACGGTGTTTCAGCGCGTCGTGCTGCTCATGTTGTTCATCGTCGCGCTGAATTTAATCCGCCGAGGATTTATATAGGCGACCTCGACGCCAGGGTTTTATATAAGGTTTGTTAAAAGCTCTACTGTCCCTTGAAAACTGGTTTACGTTTTTCGCGGAATGCCTTGCCGCCTTCCTTTTGGTCTTCGCTGCGGGAGATCGCTAACAGATCGCGTCGCGCGAGGCCGGCTTGTTCAGAGGGCCCCCGAGTCATGACTTCGTTGCGGACGAAGCGTTTCAACGCTCCCATCACCATGGGAGAGCTGTCGCGGAATATTTCTGCGTATTCCATGGCACCGTCCATCAATTGGCCCACAGGCGTGACCCTGTTCACCATGCAGGCTTCATAGGCGCGTTGGGCGCTGAAATGCTTACCGCTAAGCATGAATTCCATGGCGATCTTGTGCGGAATACGGGAGGCCAGGCCAGCGATCAAGCCGCCGCAGAATCCTATTTGCGCTTCGGGATAAAAGAAATCCGCCGACTCGTCTGCAACGGCGATGTCGCAGAATTGGACCAGACAATAGGCACCGCCGACGCAATAACCGGATATAGCTGCGATCAAAGGCTTGTCGACATCGACGCCGACGCCAGGCATGCACTCCCACAATTCCGGGTCACGCGGCGGATCTTTTAAGTCAGCGCCAACGGAAAACGCTTTTTCACCAGCGCCGGTGAGGATGGCGCATCGGTCATCGGAGGCGTTTAACGAGATGAACGCATCCCGAAGTTCCGCGACCACACCGTTGCTAAGCGCGTTCATTTTATCCGCGCGATTGATGGTGATTATGCCAATTCCATCATTGGATTCGTAGGTAACTAAATCGCTGCTCATGGTGGTGTCTCCGTTTAAATCAAATTCGAACTCTAAGCTTAACATTTAGACAATTGAATGACACGTCGAGACCGAGATTATGAAAGGATGCTTGACGGATTCAACAGGCTTGGGATGATGGGGACGAAGCTAGGGAAAGACAACGATGATGAATAACGTGAATGCGGCGCAGGAAAGCGCGCCAAACGTCTTGATTGATATTCGCGCGCTCTCGAAGAGATTCGGTCCGGAGCAGGTTTTGACTAATGTCGATCTGGCTGTAGCGCATGGAGACTCGTTGGTATTGATTGGCGGGTCGGGCAGTGGCAAATCCTTGTTGTTAAAATGTATTGTCGGTTTGGTGGCACCGACTAGCGGCGCCATCTGGATCGATGGCCAGGATACCGCCGATATGAGTGCAAGTGAGCGGCAAGCGTTCGAAGGCCGGTTCGGTATGCTGTTTCAGCGCCAGGGGTTATTTGACAGCATGCTGGTGTGGGAGAACGTCGCCTTTCGCTTGTTGCAGGATCAAAGCCTATCTCGTTCGGATGCGCGGGATATTGCAAACGAAAAAATCCGCTCTGTCGGGCTTGAGGTTGAAGTGGGCGATCTATCTCCGGCGGAATTGTCAGGTGGTATGCAAAAGCGAGTCGGTTTCGCGCGTGCGATCGCGACTGATCCGGATATTCTGTTCCTCGATGAACCTACTGCTGGGCTCGACCCGATTATGAGCAACGTTATCAACGAAATCATTGCTCATGGGGTTGAGGCGCTGGGGGCTACGACGATTTCCATCACCAGCGACATGGTTAGCGCGCGCAAAATTTCCAACCGCATCGCCATGATCGATGAAGGTCATATAATCTGGGACGGCCCGACAATGGCCATTGATGAATCCGACAATCCAGTAGTCGAACGGTTCATCCGCAGCAACGTGCAGATTTTTCAGGAATGACGGAGGCCGTCGTGTTGAACGAAGAACATGTGTTTTACGAGGGCGGATGCCAATGTGGGGCGGTTCGGTTTCGGGGGACGGGTGCGCCAAAATGGACCGCCCATTGTCACTGCAAAGACTGCCGAAAAACCACAGCAGCGCCATTTACGACATACGCAAGTTTCGCCGATGAAAATTTTCAATGGATCGGCGCTGCGCCAGCTGTTTACGTATCATCGCCGAATGTGGCGCGTCGGTTTTGCGGGAATTGCGGGACGGCCATGAGCTACGAATCCGAGAGATGGGCGGGAGAGATGCATATATTTGTCGCGACACTGGACGATCCGGAAGCGCTTCGGCCGGGCCTCCACGCCTATGTTGTGGATCAATTGTCCTGGGTTCACACCGACGATGGCTTGCGTCGCTATCATCAAACCGCCGCTGAAGGTGGGCCTTTACCTAAATAACGTGGATTAGGCCGCCGATATATAAGGCAGGCCCGGATTGCGGAGTAATCGATTTTAAGAGACGGGCGCGCGACGGTCCGTGGCCATGAGTACCAACGCCGCCAGCAAGGTGGGGACGATGGCGTAATACAAAGTTGTCGCGCCAAGTTCATAGAATAAAAACCCTGACACAAGCGGACCAATGGCGGCGCCGAAATCGCGCCAGGTCTGCATGACGGCAAGCCGGTGCATGGTGTCCTTTTGATCTTCGCGAAGGGCGACAGCGGCAGGACCTACGGCTGCGATCACACCGCGTGCCACTATGATGAAGATTGCGCCCGTAAACGCCCATCCGGTGCCAATGACAGCAAATCCAACAGCCAGGACGACAACAGACAAGGCCAACACAAGAGAGACGCCGAAGCGGTCGCCAAGTATGCCGCCGAGCGGCGCGCAGAAAAATTCCACCACCCGCCGTAACGCCAACAGCAAGCCACCACTTAACATGGCGGCTTCGATTGACACGACGCCGGACAGGATGAGAGTGATCGTCATGGTGAAGACGCCATCGACGCCGAAGCCGACGATAAAGAATAATAGGTCGTGACACACGGGGCGGGGCAACCAGGGGCGGGACGCCGGTATCGGTTTTTCGGTTTCTGCAGGTAGCGTCAACGCCAACGGAATTGCGGTCAGAGACAGCAGTCCCAGAACTGTAAATATGGCTTGCGGACCAATAATCCCGGCGAGCCACGCGCCCGCGCTGAGAGAGAGGCCTGGTCCAATTTGTTGGATGGCCCGGCTTAGCCCCACCCGCGCACCTGCCCGTTCTCGTTCTGCAACGGCGTAGGCCAAGGTGGTGAGTGACACCGCCGCAAAGGACAACCCCCACACAATTCGTGCAAATAGGAGAATGGGACCGCCATCAGAGATACCGTAAAGAATGGTGGAACTGGCGCCTGCCATCGCTGAAATAATAGTCATTTGTCGGAGGCCAATGGCGTCGGTTAGTCGCGCGATCAGGCCGTAGGTGAAGATGCGAATGAGTCGGTTTGCCGACAATAAAACCCCGACCCAGGCCAAGGTGATGCCAAATTCGGCAGCGTTGACGGGCAAAACCACATATATCAATGCGTCGCCTATCAGGATGATCGACAAAACGCCCGCTGACACTGAAGTTGTGGCGATGTTATTCGTTGTCATGACCCGGCGTCGCGTCGTGATCCGCACAACCGGATCAACGTCACGATAATTATCAAATTAATGATGTTTGAAACCAAGCCCATTGCGAACGCATATGTGTAATCACCGGTTAAATCGTTGATCAATCCGCCCAACCATCCACCTGCGGCCATGCCGACGGTGCCAAACAGAAGTACGACACCAATATACCCACCAGCGTTTCGCGCCGGGAAAATATCGCGAACCGACATCGCGTAGGCGGGCACGATGCCGCCAAACACGGCACCAAACAAGGCGGATAGGATATAAAGCGTCGATAATTCGGTATTCCATATGAAAAACGAAAGGACGACGGCTTGCATTATTGAACCGATAAGGATTGTCCGTAATCCGCCTATGTGATCCGAAAACCAGCCAAAAAACAAACGGCTGACAAAGGCGCAACCCAGCAAAATTGACAACATTCGCGCGCCATGCGCGGCGGTGTATCCCAAATCGCTGGCGTGGGAGACGATATGGACAAGCGGCATTGCCATGGCGATGCAGCAACCAACGATTGCAATTGACAGCAGAGTGAGTATGAGCTGGGGTGATCCTTTTAGCCCGTGGTTTTCATCTTGTGAGCCCACCGAAAACCCCGGTGTGGGACCTGGCGGAACAGGTGGGGGGTGCCGTAGAATCAAGACGAGGGGCGTCAACGCGAATAGTGCAAAAACGCCGTACCAGAACCAGACCTGCCGCCACCCCACATCCTCTAGTCCGGCTTGGAATATCGTCGGCCACAATGCGCCAGCGAGCCCCTGCCCACTTCCGGTGATAGCGATCGCCAAACCGCGCCGTCGGTCGAACCAGCGGCTTGTTAGAGTCATCAAGGGCGCTAGAACTGCGCCGTTGCCGAGAATCCCTAACATAATGAAGCTGGTTGCCAGAAACGTCCATTGGTCAACAACGACGCTCATGGTCATCGCGCCGAGGCCAATAAAAATAGCGCCCGTGAAGGCTGGGCCGCCCATCCCGCGTCGATCCGACCATGCGCCCATGGCGATGCCGCCGATCCCAGACCCAAGCATGACGCTGGCGTAACCGAGCGAGGGCACCCATCTGGGCCACCCAAATTCAGTGGCGACCGGCTTGATTCCGATGACCATCATGTATGAAACGCCAAACGCCACCACGACCATGACATGGCAGGCCAAGACAACAACCCAGCCAAACCGCGTTTCGATGCTAGGCCTTTGTGCGGTGCTCATCGCGTTACTCTAGAAGTCTGTCGCAAAATACACCGAGGTTAGAGGACGCAATGTTTTGTGAAACCCGTCGCTTGATTTGCAGTCCAATCACCTTTTGGCTTTTCCTTCAAATCTGCGCACCTATTCGGGCCCCTGACTTCGGAGCTGTAGGCTGATATGACGGCAACGAGGCTGAAAGTGACGACAATAGTGGGAGGCTTCGCAAAACATTAGGGGCCATTAAGCCGTCTCCATTTTGGATAAAGTTAGTTCTCGCACGCGATCAATCATCGATCAAATTAAATGATGCGTATCAACACGAAAGTGGTGTCGAAATGGTATTAATTCGCTAACAATAACCAATATGAGACACGGATTTTCAGATGGTGAAAATTCGAAGGTTGATCTTGTGATGGGATTGAAATTTGTAACCTGATTGGTGTAAGCATTGATCATTGGATGGTCTGCGACTGTCTATGTTGCGGATCCACCTAAAGATCGTCTCATAGAAGAATTCTATGTTGAATATATGCGCTGAAGCCTTACGCATGCGGGTAAGGGCGTGGTGCCCTGGGACATCAATGTGAACATTAAGACCGTCAGGCGGGAGTTCCTCGTCGAAAGGCAAACGGGTTCCACTCGCGCGGACGGCACGGTCAAAGGGAAAATTATTCCATCGAATTTCGGAAAACGAAATATGATATTATTTATAAATCGGCAATGAAAAAGGATGTGTTCGAAAAATTGCGGCCCATGGATCAAATTTGGGGAAACCCATATGCTTGTGCACGTGTTCACGGGACATTTGTCTGTGTGCGTTATGCATATCATAGGAGATGGCACCTATGATATGCAGGTGTATTATCGCTCTTTGACCGCAACGTGCATGGATCTAAATTTTTCTCGCTACCGTGAAGGTGAAAGATTGAAGGTGATTAACGTAATCGCGCGCCGGGTAGGTAAATAGCTGCCGCTTAATCAAGCGACCCAAGTCACGTGACAAGCTTCGTATCGCCAAGAATGATCGGTCTTAGTCAGGAGGAGATGGTTATGGAATTTGGCGTTACGATGTTTCCAACGGATTATTCCATTGGACCCGCAGAATTGGCGATGGCGGTGGAAGAACGCGGGTTTGATGCATTTTTTATCCCAGATCACACCCATATTCCGGCCAACCGGGACACAGCGTTCCGCACGGCGGATGTATTGCCGCCGGATTACTCGCATAATTTGGACATGTTTCTGTGTCTCGCCGCCGCTGCAGCCGTGACGAAGAGAATCCGTTTGGGGACGGGAATTTGTCTGGTGGTCGAACGCGACCCGATTATCACTGCAAAGGAAGTCGCCAGTCTGGACCATATGTCGGGCGGTCGCGTTGACTTCGGGGTTGGTGGGGGTTGGAACCGAGAAGAGATGAAGAATCATGGCGGCGATTGGTCTCGGCGATGGAAATTGATGCGCGAACGGATTGATGCGATGAAAGCTATCTGGACGCAGGATATCGCCAGCTATGAGGGTGAATTTGTAAATTTTGAAAACATATGGTCGTGGCCAAAACCAATTCAGAAACCGCACCCTCCAATTTGGGTAGGCGGTGATGGCGCGCGGACGTTGGACCGTGTTCTGCGCTTCGGCGATGGCTGGATGCCGATGTTGGCGGAAAAAGGTGAAGCGCGCATTGACCATTACTGTGAACGTATTGCGGAATTAGGGCGCATGGCGGCGGATTTGGGGCGCGACCCCATTCCGGTCACCGCGTTCGCGCCGCCCCGCGATCCAAATGCAATCGATCGCCTGCGCAATGCTGGGGTGACCCGGTGTATATTTGGTTTGAAAGCAGGGTCGGTAGACGAGGTGCTGCCGCGTTTAGACCATTTGGCGGGCTTGGCCGAACGATTACGGTAATCATTTTTGGGAGTGGGGGGAGAGTATGAACACGATTGATTTGACCAACAGACGCGCGGTCGTCACCGGCGCGGCGCAAGGCATTGGCAAAGCGATTACGGAGCGCTTAATTGAAAGTGGCGCGTCGGTTGCGTTATGGGACATGGACCAAGGGTTGTTAGGCGAAACCGCCGAGGCATTGGGCGCACAGGCGCATGGCGTGACGGTGGACGTTACTGATCCAGACTCAGTTTCGGCGGCGGTGGAGCAAACAGAGACAGCTCTAGGCGGGATCGATATTCTGGTCAACAACGCGGGTATTTCCGGTCCTAACATGCCCACCTGGGAATATCCGGTTGAAGACTGGCTGCGCGTGATCAACCTGGATTTGAACGCGGTGTTTTACTGTTGCCGCGCTATTACGCCGTTGTTGAAGGCGCAGAATTATGGCCGCATCGTTAATATTGCGTCCATCGCAGGTAAAGAAGGCAACCCGAACGCGCCAGCCTACAGCGCCGCCAAAGCCGGTGTGATCGGACTAACGAAATCTTTGGGCAAGGAATTGGCGGACACTGGCGTGCGGGTTAACTGTGTCACCCCGGCGGCGGCGCGCACGCGAATTTTCGACCAAATGACACAAAAGCAAATTGACTACATGCTGTCAAAAATCCCCATGGAACGGTTTGTCGCCGTCGAGGAAATTGCCGCTTTGGTTGCTTGGCTGGCGTCGGAAGATTGCGCTTTTTCCACCGGTGCCGTGTTTGATATTTCCGGCGGCCGCGCGACCTATTAAATGTTGGGTCTCGCTGCACGGTACTGCCGAAGTACGTCGATATGTTCATCCGTTGTCATGGGTTCGGCACCTTCTTTGCGTAGCGTTGAGCGAATTGTGACGTTGGTTGCGCCGAAGTCATCCCATGTTTGCGTGTCGGCGGCCCAGGCTTGCGATCCCAATCCCCCGGTGAACACCGTGCCTTCGACGCCAAGCGCATCAGAGTCGCGCCCGGCTTCCTTTGCGGCATTTCGGAAGGTTTCCAGATTGCGCGCGCCTTCGTCGTCGGGCCGAACACGCGGGTTGGCGATCCAGCCATCGGCGATTTGACCGGCGCGTTCAATGGGTTTGTCGGCAGTGGCGCCAATCCAGACAGGAATGGGCCGTTGGACCGGCAAGGGATTGATCCCAGCATCTTCGATCTTGTGCCATTTCCCATCGAAGGTAGTGGATTCATTGGTCCACAACGCGCGCATCAACTCGATTTGCTCCTCCACCCGGCGGCCTCGATTTTCAAAACGTTGGTCCAGGCCGTCAAACTCCATCTTGCTCCAACCAATGCCGACGCCAAGCCGCAACCGGCCTTCGCTCAGCACGTCGATTTCAGCAGCCTGTTTGGCAACAAGCGCCGTTTGGCGTTGCGGCAGGATCAAGATCGCGGTGGAAAGTTCCAATCGGGTCGTCGCAGCGGCCATGAACCCCATCAGGATGAAGGGCTCGTGGAACATGTTGTGCAGCGCATAAAATGCGCGATACGGATCGGCCAGCGCGGTTTTGGCCTGAAGGACGTGATCAATTAACGTGATGTAGTCGAAGCCTAAACCCTCGACTGCTTGAACATAATCTCGGATTGCCGACGGGTCGGCTATTTCGGTGGTGGGGAACGAAACGCCGATACGCATGAAGGAGGCTCCATCAGATGATTAAGATAAGCGCGCGAAGCGCAGGACGCGCATATCGGCGCCGACGTTGTGGTTTGGCATGATCAGAGCGCAGTTATCATACGGGGTTACGATTTCCTCGTCGCCATCGCGCGCAATCACCGTGCCGGCGGTTTCAATGACTTCCATCCCTTTGTATTGTTTGGTGAACCGGAATGCGTTCGATTTGGAATAAAGCCCTTCTGTTATTTCCAATCCCTTCAGGGGCGGCGGCGGGTTGTTTGTCACATGGGCGTCGAAGAATTCCGTTGGTATCATATTCAACGCGCGCAGAAAAAATAGCGCGACATCGAGTGCGGTGACGGCGGTTTCCTTTGCCCAGTGATATCCGCATTCGACAAGTAACCCCGTCTTCGCGTTGTTGCTGTCATGGAACGGCGTGTATTCGATCAAGCGGCGGCCGACGACGAAACCGGATCCATACGCCGCATACTCAGGGAAGCCGACCTTTCGGGTTAAATCCCGTTCCTTGTCCAATCCGTTGCAGAGCGTGACCGCAGGTGACGGCGTACTCATGGAATGAATATCGAGCAGATAATCTACGGTGTCGAAATAGGGCCGCATCTCCCGCGCGCGCCGCAGTTCCGATGAATCTTCATCACTATCCAAACGTTCTTCGGTCCAGACCCGGTTCAAATCTTCATCGACATATCGGGAATTCAAGGGCCGCTGGGCGTCAAACGTTAAAAAAGCTTTGTAGTTCAAAAACCCCAAGCTCAATACGCCGTGGGTGGGACGAATGTCATGTTTGAACAAATGATCCAGCGCGAGTGCGCCACAAATTTCGTTGCCATGCATCAACGCGTTTATCATTACATGCGGCCCGGGTTTGCCGCTGTCGAAGCGTGTAACGTATTCCACGCCGGTGTTGCCTGTCATGTAGGGCGAAATGTCTGGCGGCGTCAGCTCGACGGAAATGTTGGCGTTTGGCATAGCTCTGTCTCCCCCACGTTTTTCTAACTCTATAAATCGCGCTTCGTGGTGTTTGTCCAGTCGTGTGACGTCGCTATAGTTTGCATTATGAATGATATGCCTAATCCTTGGGGGGAAGAACCTGTTCGTCGTCGTGGGCCGTGGCGGTTGATTCTCCTTATCGCTGCCCTGGTCGTGGGGGTGCTGGCATTGTTGTGGCGGTTTCCCTACGCCATGACCAATGGCGGCGATTGGGCGTCGCTGGGGTATATGTTGGCGCTGCTGGTGATGGTGTCAGCTGGGTTTGCCTGGCAGCGCCCGAATCTGCCGAAGATGTTTCGACACGCCGTAATTTGGGTTGGCGTCGCAATCGTGATTGGCATGGGCTACGCCTACCGTTTCGAACTTTCTACGGTGAGGGACCGGTTTCTGGGAGAACTCGTTCTGGGCCAGGGGCAAGAAGGCACCGGTGGTGAAACCCGGTTTCGCGTGGGCGGCGGCGGGCCTTTCCGCCTGGAAGCTTTCGTCAATGATCTGCCGGTTCAGTTCCTGGTAGATACCGGGGCCAGTGATGTTGTCTTGGCGCCCGCGGATGCTGTGCGCCTTGGGTTCGATCTTAGTCAACTGAATTATTCGCGGCGCTACCAGACCGTCAACGGGATCGTGAAGTGCGCGCCGGTGGAATTGGGCCGGGTCCAAATTGGGCCAATTGAGGTTCGAAATATAAGGGCGGCCGTGAATGGCGCGCCGCTGCGCATGTCGCTGTTGGGGGTGTCGTTTCTGGAGCGCCTGTCCAGCTACAGCGTTGAAAACGGCACGTTGACCTTGCGGCGTTAATTAAGATGATGGGCGAGGGTTTTCGGGATCGGGCCGTCGGGAAGGACGCCGCCAGTCAGGGTTTCGCCGGGAACCACAATCTGTTCGGCAGGCAGCAGCAACCGCCAGTCTTGAGTGACTGGAACCATCCGGTATAGGTAATTTTTGCCAACCGATCGGGTACCGAAAATGTCGGCGTCGGCGTATTTTCGAAGCAATACCGTCAGGATTTCGGCGCTGCTGGCGGTACGCGGTCCGATGAGGACGGTCAGGCGAGGGATCGCAAGCTGTTGCGTTGGCGGGGGAATGTCTACGGGTTTGCCGTTTAGTTCAATGGCGCGCTCCACCGGGCCGGTGAGCAGTGCGGCCGCCCGGCGCATCCGATCGAAATCCCCGCCTTGGTTCTTACGAAGGTCAAGGATTAGGTGTGAAATACCCGATGCTGACCTAAAATGAGCTTGAAATTCTTCAGTCAGTTTGCGGCCAAAGCGGTCCAGATTCATGATATAGGTCGATGGCCCAATGGCGCGAAAGTCACTGATGGACGACTGACTTGTAACGCGGCGAATGCTGTCCGTGTCAGGATGCGTTACGGCTTCTAATTGGGCGGGGGGGCCCAATGTTTCTACAATCAGCCGCGCGGCGCACAAACGGTCGCCATTGCAAGCCTTCGAGACCTTCGCTGCATCAATCGGCGCCAATTTGACAACCCGGTTGAGGAAAAGCCCAAATGCATCCGCCGCCCCCAGAATAGAGAGCGGCGTTACTGCATACGCTGCGAGGCAACTCGCAATGAATAGCCTAGTGACAGTAGTTGCCCGCACCGGCGATATGTGCGCCCCAGGGGCCTTCGCCCACACCGCCAATGGCACCGACCAATGTGCGTTTTTCCATGTCGATGACGGCGACTTGATTGCTGCTGCTTAACGCCACATAGAGTTTTTTACCGTCGAGCGTAGTCACACCAGTTTCCGGCGTTCCCGGCAAAGCAATTTCGCCCGCGACCGTTAACTTCCTCAGGTCGATGACGATGGCCTTGTTCTCACCTCGGCTGAGGACCATCGCGGTGGACTCTGACGCCCCGGTGTTGACGCCGGTCATGTCGGCGGCGCCTTTCAAGCGCGCGACTTCCTTTAAGCTCGATGTCGAGATGATCGACACTGTCTTGTCACCATTATTTGGCACGATCATGAACTTGCCATCGGCAGTCGCATAGGCGCGCCAGGGCGTATCGCCCACGGAGATGGTTTTGAGCGTCTTTTGCGTGCGTAAATCCAGCACCGCCAAGGCGTCGCCTTCACCATACGCGGCGAAGCCGTGGCGCCCATCCGGCGTCGGGGTGACGTTGATAATTCCTTGATATTCCTCGCCCTGGCTGCCCTTGGCGGCCATGGCCTTGGGAGCACCGATGGAGATTTCATTGATGATTTTGCCCGCCGCCACATCAACAACACTGACGAATTCGGCGCCCAGGTTGCTGACATACAGCAATTTTCCATTCGGGCTGAACGTCATGTTGTGCGGTTCATGCAACCCGCTCACCCGACGCAATTCCCGATTTTCCTTCAGCGACACCAAAGACACCGTGCCCGCGTCGATATTACCGACCGCCAACACATCGCCATGAGGGCTAATTTCTATGTGTTCCGGCATCGCGCCCAAGGTGAGGGTCGCCGCCGTTTGTAGCGTCTTCAGATCAACGATGGTGATCGTGTTGTCCGAGGTGTTGCTGGTGACCATCTTGCCCAGCTTGCCGGACACCGCGACCTGGTGCGGGGTGAGCCCGACCTGGACTTTGGCGACCACCTTGTCGGTGCGCGCGTCAATCACGGCGACATCGGCGGAGGCCCGGTTTGGCACGAAAATGTAATTGTCGAGGTCGCTCAAGGCGGCAGCGGGCGTCGCGGCCACAGCAGCTGCTAAAGCGGTGGCGAACAACGTGGCCGCGCCGGTACGGCAGCGGCGAAAGGTTGAATGTAACATGAGCGCTCCTGCTGGAAATTTTAACATCTCCACCACGTGGAGGCTGGTTCCGAAACTATCCCACTTGGCGCCGGTGTGTAAACGCTCGGTGCGCCAGATTCGTTCCATTTGGCTTCCTTGAACAGGACACAACGCCCCTCCTACTTTGTCATACCTGCGGAGACAGGTATTAAGGAATATCAAAGTATTCAAGGAGTTCTGCTGTTTTCCGGAATTCTGAATCCGCAGGATTGACGGAGTCTTAGTGTTTAGGGGCGTCATATTTTTTTTCCGAAATTTTTCTTAATCCAGATGTGAATACATGGTCTTTCCCGCGACCGGCATTTCAGCGCGTAAAATAGTGTTCGAATCCGACTCGGTGATGAACAGCGATGTGCCGTCGGGCCCACCATAGGCGCAATTGGTGGTCGTCAGACCTTCGCAGGAATTCACTCGATATAGCGGCTCTCCGCGCGGGCTGAAGATCCACACGCACCCGTTGCCCGCGTGACAGACCGCCAGATTGCCTGCTGAATCCAGCGCCACGCCGTCCAGCCCGCTAAACCCGCCGGACAGTTGCACGAAGATGCCGACCTTGAATGTGCCGCCGTCCTTGGGTAACGGCATGCGCCCTACCTGATTGGCGCGCGTCACCGTGATATACAACAATGATTCGTCCAAATTGGGGACCAATCCGTTGGGGCTGGGGATGGTGTCGATCATGCATTCCAGCCGCCCGTCAATATCGCGCCGGTATACGCGTCCGGCCGGGTCATGCCGTTTGGCGCGCCGGGCGGCGATAGTCAGGTTCAGGCGATGTTACAGGTCGTTCTGAATGCATTTCACTTCGGAATGGACATACAAGAGGCCATTGATGCGCCACGCTTTATTACAATGAGTTTTCCTAACTCTTTTGCGCCCTACAATCATTACCCGGGTCTTTTGGGCTTGGAGGGACGATTCTCATCAAGCACGCATGATGAACTTATCACACTCGGTCACAAAATTGAAGAATTCCCCGCATATTCACGCCGTCTTGCCGCAGTTGAAGCCGTCCTTTATGAGCCGACGAGCGGGTTTTTTCGGTCAGGAGCTGATCCACGACAGCCAGCGTACGCAATTACACTTTAGGGCAAACCTGGGTTTACGGATGTTGGTAATTTATTCGTTACATTCTTCGTGCGTACTTGCTGCAGAGCTCCTTGTTGCTGCTGTTGAT
>JAPKDL010000163.1 GCA_028822585.1 Alphaproteobacteria bacterium
TCGTGTTCCGGCTAGCCTTCAAAACTCTTGGCGAGATCGTGTCTGCAATACAATGAGCTCATATAAAACTGCATCAAATATTTTCTTGCTAACAATTTTGTCGGCGACTGTCTACGGCATTGCGCTCCTGTCTACGTCGGTGGCGTCCGCACAAAATGTTCTGCGCATCGTGGCCGTCGTAAACGACCGCGTTGTATCTGCGCTGGACGTCGTACATCGCATGCGATTCGTAATGATTTCGACCCAATTGCCCAATACGGCCGAGACGCGCAAAAAGCTAACACCACAAATCATCCGTAGCTTGGTGGATGAACAAATTCAATTACAAGAATCCAACCAACAAAACATTCGGGTCAGTGAACGGGAAATAGATAAAAAAATAAGAGACCTGGAAAAGCAAAACAAGCTTCCCGCTGGCAAACTAAAGAGTGAATTGACGCGGATGGGCACGGACATTTTAACCTTGAGAGATCAAATTCGGGCGCGCATTGCATGGGCTAAAACGGTGGCGCGACGGATGCGCCGCGAAAATCAAATCAACGACGAAGACATTGACGAAGAATTGGCGCAAATCAAGAAACGTCGAAATCAACCGCAATACCGCGTTTCGGAAATTTTTCTGTCCATTGACAACCCCGATCAGGAAAAACAAATCCGCGCAACGGCGTTGCGGTTATTGGCGCAGTTAAAAGGCGGCGCTAAATTTTCCAGTCTTGCGCGCGCACTTTCTCAAAGCACCAGCGCCTTGCTTGGCGGGGATTTGGGATGGATACAACGCGGGCGTCTCGATCAGAATCTCGATGAATCCATTGGCGGAATGGCGGCGGGGGATGTATCCCAGCCCATTCGTACTTTCGCTGGCCTTCATATTTTAAAACTTCAAAAAATCCGCCAACCGAGTAGCAAAAGCGACGCCCAAGTAAGCCTGCGCCAGGTCGTCCTTCGAAAGGAAGGTGGGTCAACGTTGCGGGATAAGGCCAATGTAATTCGAAAATCCCTGTCAGGCTGCGATAAATTTGACGATATGGTCAAAGCCGTTGGCGCCCCTACCAGCGGTTCGCTTGGTAAAATGAAAATTAGCGAGTTGCCAAAAAACCTACGCGAGGGTGTTCAAGCGCTAAACGTCGGTGAATTGGGCGCACCCGTGATTGCCGCATCTGGTCGCGAGGTTATGTTTATCGTTTGCAACCGAAAGGCGCATGTTGCCAAATTGCCAAAACGATCGCAAATTCGGCAAATACTACTCACCGAAAAACTTGAGCGCCTGTCAAAACGTTATTTACGGGACCTTCGCCGCAATGCCTTTATTGATGTGCGGAAATAAGATGGCGCGGGTGCCAATCGCTCTAACCATGGGCGAACCCGCTGGTATCGGCGGGGAAGTCACCATTAAAGCATGGTTGAATAGGCGCGAAACCAACCTGCCTTGCTTCTTCGCCATTGATGATCCGGCGCGGCTCGAACGATTGGCGAAGAATTTAAAATGGCCGCTCAAAATTGCACCCATAGAGACCCCTGCCGACGCTATAAACCAATTCGAACAAGCGCTTCCTGTCCTCGCCAAACCACTTCCCGGCAATCTAACACCGGGCGAGGCCGATCCTCGAAACGCCGCGGCGGTGATTGGCGCAATAGATGACGCCGTAAAATTTGTTCAGATGGGTGCCGCGTCAGCCATGGTGACCAATCCGATTAATAAACACGTGTTAATGAAGCAGGGATTCCAGCACGCCGGGCACACCGACTACCTTGCAGAGCGCGCCGGGGGCACAGATACACCCGTCATGATGTTGGCTTGCCCCGGATTACGGGTCATTCCTTTGACGGTGCACATGTCGCTCCAAAACGCCATTAGAGCCCTTAGCACGGCGTTAATCGTTGAGAAGACAAAAATTGTCAACGACGCTTTGGTGCGCGATTTTGGCATCGAGTCACCTCACATCGCGATTTCCGGTCTAAACCCACACGCCGGAGAAGGCGGATTGCTGGGTACTGCAGAAACCGAGATTATCCAACCTGCTGTAGAGATACTGAAACGAGACGGGCTTTTCGTGTGGGGTCCCGTTCCCGCTGACACGATGTTCCATGAACGCGCCCGCGCCGAATACGATGCGGCGGTCTGCATGTACCATGACCAGGCGTTGATACCGATCAAAACTCTCGATTTTTATCGCGGCGTCAACATCACCCTAGGATTACCATTTATTCGCACATCTCCAGATCACGGCACGGCGTTTGAAATTGCGGGCACAGGCGTCGCTGATGAGCGCAGCCTCGTCGCAGCGCTTAAAACAGCGGCTGAAATGGCGCGTCGCCGTCCGAAACTCGAAACGGCCGTTTAGCCAATGGCGTCGTCAATTGAAGATCTCCCTCCCCTTCGCGATGTCATCGCAAGATTCGACCTGGCCGCGCGCAAAAATCTGGGGCAGCATTTTCTACTCGACTTAAACCTGACCCGTCGGATCGCCCGCGCCGCAGGTGATTTATCCACGTGCACCGTTTTTGAAATCGGTCCCGGTCCGGGCGGCTTAACCCGCGCGTTGTTACTGGAAGGTGCACAACGGGTCGTTGCTGTCGAACGCGATCCACGTTGCGTTGAAGCGCTCCAGGATCTTGTTAAAGCCAGCGAAGGTCGCCTGGAAGTCATTCAAGGCGATGCGCGGGATTTGGATCTCTCCGCACTTGGGCCCGCCCCACGGCGCGTTGTCGCCAACCTTCCTTACAATGTGGCGACGCCATTGCTTATCGATTGGCTGACGCATGCCCATTTATATGAAAGTTTTACATTAATGTTTCAGCGCGAAGTTGGCGACCGCATCGTCGCTAAACCCGGCAGCCGCACCTATGGCCGTTTGTCAGTGTTGTCGAATTGGCGGTGCCACACGGCGTGCCTGCTGAACCTTCCCGCACGGGCGTTTACACCGCCGCCAAAGGTTGAGTCGAGCGTCGTCACGTTAACACCGCGTACACCGCCGTCCGATATCAACGTCAAATGCTTGGAAGCCGTGACTGGCGCCGCTTTTGGGCAACGCCGAAAGATGCTACGCAGCGCCCTGAAATCGCTTGGTGTGGACACCGATGCCCTGTTGACCCGGGCAGGGATTGACCCAACCCGCCGTGCAGAGACCATCGACATCAAAGGGTTCATCGCATTGACGCAAATTTACACAGAACTCATGAGCACAGAGCCCATGGGCTCGGCTACTGCCCCTGACGTAACCCCTTAACAAATTCGCCCAGACCTATCTGCCGTTCCCGGCGCAGTCGTTCCGCCGTCAGAATCGCCGTAACCTTAGCTACGCTATCGGCGACATCATAATTGACAATTATGTAGTGATATTCCGCATAATGCGTGACTTCATCCGCCGCCTTTTCCATCCGATGGGAGACAACTTCAGCGCTGTCCTGCGCCCTTGTTTTCAAGCGATGCTCCAAATCCTTCATCGACGGTGGCAAAATGAAAATACTGACGAGATCATCACCTGGTTTTTCGGAAAGTTGTTGGGTCCCCTGCCAATCAATGTCGAACAAAATATCGCGGCCTGACACTAACACATCCGTCACAGGGGCCGCTGGCGTTCCGTAATAATTATCAAACACCTTGGCGTATTCCAAAAATTCGCGCCTGTTCACCATCAGGTTAAAGTTTTCCATATCGGTAAAATTGTAATCTTTGCCGTCGACCTCTCCTTTGCGACGCGGACGAGTCGTCATCGACACAGACATTTCGATATTCTGATCATTCGCTAGAATTTCCCGCGATATTGTCGTTTTTCCCGCCCCAGACGGCGACGACAACACCAGCATCACCCCCCGTCGGCCAATGGCAAATGGTTCACTCATCAACAACGCCTATTCTTAATGGTGCAATCGAAACGGATGGCACCCTTCCGTTTCGATTAGTTGCCCCACCTGATCAATAAATTTGTGGACTGATTCACGAAAGGCTTGCGAACCAAGCGTTTCGATCAGACCGCTAATCATTCCACGTTTTGAACCTGTTCGCGCAATTGATCCACGGCAGCTTTCAAAGCAAGCCCGATACGGGTCAACGCGGCGTCCCCGGATTTAGAGCAAAGCGTATTCGCTTCGCGGTTAAATTCCTGGCATAGAAAATCCAGTTTTCGTCCGCAGGCGCCACCTGACGACAGTAAATTCCTGGCCGCGGCGACATGCGCGGTTAACCGATCCAGTTCTTCACGAATATCAGCTTTAGTCGCCAAAATCGCCAGTTCCTGAGCCAAGCGTTGCTCGACCTGTTCACCGAGAGACTCCGGCGCCGCGTCTAGAAGGGCTGCCACTTGGGTGTGAAGGCGCTTCTTAATCACTTCTGGACGGGCCGTCGCTGAAGCCTCCGCTTCCCCGACTAGAGACTCAATTTCCGACACACGCTCTCGCAGCACCGGCTCCAGGAGTTCGCCTTCTTCCGCACGCATCGACGCCAGCGCCTCCAAAGCTTCATAAAACGAGGCCAGCATGGCTTGTTCACGGCCCTTGGTTACGTCCCCGTCTTCTTTCGTCTCCGCCTGCTCAATAACGCCCCGCACCGTCAACAGCGCATCAATGCGCGGTGCCGGGTCACCGTATTCCTTGGCGAGGGAGATGAATTGATCGAGCAATAGTTTATTGACCTGAACTTCTGACACGCCCGCCACTCGGAATAATGTCAACGACACATTAATCGAGCCCCGTGCTAACCGTTTGGCGAAACCGTCACGGGCTGTTCGCTCAAGAGCGTCCATTCCCGCAGGCGTCCGCAGCCGAACGTCCAGGCCCCGGGCGTTCACGCTTTTCAATTCCCAGGCCCATCGGGACCCATCATCATGGCCCGCTGACCGGGAAAAACCCGTCATCGAATTAATCAAACCACGTTTCTCCACATACAGATTTTTGCGACGCAACCTTGCGCGCACTATATCCATTCATGCCAGTCCCGCAACCAATCTTGCCCTATAAAACAAGGGACGCTGTGACGACCTCCGAAAGGCCTGTATGATGGCCCAATGGGAAAATCAATCTTAATCACTGGTGGGTCAAGTGGGCTGGGCGCAGCGCTGGCGCTAGAATACGCAGCGCCAGGCGTTCATCTCACATTGAGTGGGCGCAACTCCCAACGGCTTGACACTGTCGCTACAGCGTGTCGCGAACGCGGCGCCACAGTTGCGACCAGCCTGATCAATGTCACGAATCGACCAGCAATGCAGCAATGGATTGACGCTGTTCATGCGACCCATCCACTCGATCTGGTGATCGCCAACGCCGGCGTCACAGTTGAAACCGCTTTCACTGAAATCACCAATGACCGGGATAAAAAAACCCAAGCGATTTTTGATATCAACGTTACTGGAGTCCTCAATACGGTACATCCCGCAATTACCGCCATGCGACCCCGACGACAGGGCCAAATCGCCATTATGAGTTCGTTGGCAGGATTTCGCGGCTTGCCCAGTGCACCGGCGTATTGCGCCAGCAAGGCCGCCGTCCGTTCCTATGGTGAAGGCTTGCGCGGCGCACTGCGTGGCGATGGCGTTGGCGTGTCAGTTATCTGTCCTGGCTATGTCAAAAGCCGGATCACCGACGCCAATGATTTTCCCATGCCTTTATTTATGGAAGCGGATCGGGCCGCACGGATTATCCGCCGGGGGCTGGACCAGAATCGGGGCCGCATCGCCTTCCCGTTTCGGTTCTACGCCTTGGTCTGGTTGCTGAACGCCCTGCCGCCGGGTTTGTTGGACACGGCGCTGAGTAAACTTCCCCGCAAGGAATGATCTGAGACTGGATATTTTAAAACGCTGTC
>JAPKDL010000008.1 GCA_028822585.1 Alphaproteobacteria bacterium
GCCAACGCCTGGATTCGCAGTGACACACCGATTGGTGAAGATTGCCTGCGCTTGAATATTTACACACCCGCCGTGAGCGAAGCGGCGAGCGGCGCTTCCAAGCGTCCGGTGATGGTGTACTTGCATGGTGGTGGATACAACGCTGGTGCGGGCGATGCTCCCGGCATTGATGGATCGAATTTGGCGCGCCAGGGCGATGTCGTTGTCGTCACCGTGAACCATCGTTTGAATGTGTTTGGGTTTTGCCATTTTGGCGTGGGCGCATCGGAACCGTTTGCCGATTCTGGTAATGTGGGGATGCTCGACATTGTCGTAGCCCTGCAATGGGTGCGCGACAATATCGCAGTTTTTGGTGGTGATGCGGGCAATGTCACAATCTATGGGCAGTCTGGTGGCGCCTCCAAAGTTGCGGTGCTGATGACCATGCCCGCCGCCAAAGGCCTCTTTCACAAAGCGATCATGCAGAGTGGATCGTCTCATCTTCGGCTCGCCACATTGGAAACCACTGCGCGCGCATTACATGCGTTGCTGGCGCAATTGGACATGCCGGGCGCCGATCCGGCGGCACTGCAGAAAATTCCAACGCAAACGCTGCTGGACGCCTACAAGGCGTCCGTTGCAGTCACCTATGGGAATGATAGTTTCCGTCCGGTGATCGATGGTCGGGCGCTCCTAAACGACCCATTTGACTTGAAATCGCCAGACCTGGCGACTGATATACCCTTGATGATAGGGTCCTGCGAAACTGAAAAATCCTTCTACGACGTTGTTGTGGACCCCGCCACGCTGCCGATGACACGGGATCAATTGTTTGCAGGGGTGAAACGGTTTGTCGGGATTGACGCCGCCGCGACGGCGATACTGATTGATGATTATGAAAGCCGTCGTCCTGCTATATCCATGCGCGATCTGTTCAACGTGTTGACCAGCGATCATATGTACCGGCGTAACGCCATAACGGCGGCGGAACGGAAGTCGGCCCAAGGTGGCGCGCCCGCCTATCTTTATGAATTCACTTGGAAAACACCTGTGCTCGGCGGCATGTTAAAATCGCCGCACACGCTTTGTATTCCCTTCGTCTTTGGTACGGTCAACATCGCCGAAGCATTTGTCGGTGCGGGACCTGAACCGGACGCATTGTCGGCGAAAGTCATGGGGGCGTGGCTGGCTTTTGCGCGAACGGGGAACCCGAATTACGAAGGGGCGCCGCAATGGAGCGCCTTTGACGCACAGGCACGCCCAACAATGATTTTCGACAATCAAACGATGGTGGTGGAAGATCCCAAGCCGAAAGACCGTATGGCGATAAACCGATGTCCGGATTTCGTCTCCGATGAACAATGGTCGGCACCGGATTAACACTGGTTAAGTTTTGTATGGAATTGTCGAGGGCTTCCATTGTATCTTAAGGCACGGTAAGACGCTTCGGACGCTAACTCATAGTTTTCGGAATATAACTTGTTGAAATAGAATGGAGAATTTATGTATGTTTGAAAAAATCACGCGAAGAGGCGTGACGGGCCTGCTTGCTGCTGGCGCAGCCGCAGCGGTGCTTGTGACGGTTCCAATACAACAAGCGATGGCCGCTACTGATTTTTCGGGTAAGCGCATTCGGATCATTGTTCCGTTCAATGAAGGCGGCGGCACTGATAGTCTGACCCGTGCTTTGGTTCCGTTCATGGAGAAATATCTTCCAGGGAAGCCAAAAATTCTAGTGGTGAACAAGCCAGGTGCCGGTGGCATAGTGGGTGGTAATTTCTTTGAGTCGCGTGCTAAAAAAGACGGCACCTGGGTTATGGCGCTGTCCACATCGACGATCATGAATTATTTGCTGGGCGACCCCCGTGTTAAGTTTGACATCAAGGGATGGGAACCAATCATCTTGTTGCCGCGTGGCAATATGGTTTACGCGCGGTCCGAGCTCGGCCTCAAAGGTTTGAGCGCGAAAGCTACCGTTGCGAAATTGCGGTCTCTTCCGAAGGATAAATTGGTCTTTGGTGGTAAAACGCCAACATCGTCCGCCATTAACAAGCGGATGGCGTTATCCTTGCTCGGCGTTGAAGTGAAAGACGTTTGGGGCATGAAGGGCAACGGTCCAATGGCGCAGGCCTTTGAACGCGGTGAGTTTACGCTCAATTTCGATAATTCATTATCATATTTAAACAATCGTAAAGGCTTCCGGAAATCCGGCATCGCCACGGAGTTATATACACATGGCGCGCCGGATGCGAAGGGTAACTGGACCGATGCCAATGGTAAATATAACCGTGATCCGACATGGCCGAATGTCCAAACCATCTACGAACTCTATGAAGAAGGTGCTGGTGGTAAATTTAGCACGCCTCAAGCTAATGCAACGCTTGCGTTGATCCGTGTTGGCACAGCGGCGAATAAATCGTTCCACCTTCCTAAAGGTGCGGATAAGGGTGCACTGGCGGCGTGGCGGAATGCGTTGACCAAAACAATGACCGATCCGGAATTCGCGAAGAAAAAAGCGAAGGTGCTTGGAAAATTCAATGTTACGATCGGCGAACCGGCTCGCAAAGCGCTTCACGCGGCGATTAACTTGTCTGGTCCTCAGAAAGCCTACATCAAAAAATACGTCAAGACCCGTTACAATCTGGATCTAAACCTCTGATCTGGTGCGTTTATAAATAGCGCGATTGCAGCGCCCGGTGATAACTCGCCGGGCGTTGTTTTTTTATCGACTTTGTGAAGAATGGAGCTGTTAGAGCCGTCATCTTTTTATGAAATGTCAGGATAGATATGCCGTCTTGCCGTATCGTCGCATTGGGCCTAATCCGATGAGGCCGACGCTAAGTGAGACGAAGAACGTAGGCATGGATATTTTTTGACTGCGGAAAATATTATTTTAACAACTTAGTCATTGTCACTCTTCTTTCAAATGTTAAATATTTTTATCCACAATGCAAAAGGTGAGGTCATTAAAGTCGAAATTGAGCCTCACATATGCTATTCCTCAATATAAACTAAAGTGTTGCAGGTAGAGAGAGAGCCAGATGGCTCGTTTTTTAAGGCTGAAAAACCGTATGGCCAAGATGCTAACGCCATCTTGAGCCCAATTCCTCTTTATATAAATGTTCCTAAATTCGATAAACTACGTTGTATGTCCTGCATTTAGCCACAGCGTTACTGGCAAGAATAGTTTTTTAAGATCCATGTTTATGGTTGTGAGATTTCTTTGAAACGATTGTGACCTTAGAGTTCGCAATCAAGTTTGCCGCCGATGATAAGAAACAAGATTACAGTCCCCGATATGTCGTCACGTAACTTTCTAACGCATGGAAGTTTACGTGTTCTGTGACACATATTAGTCCTCCAGGTCGATTAGGGATGCGACCTATTGTATTCTGTTGATCTTCTGTGAAGTGTCGTCGCGGGCGAAATAGCTGGCTGTAGAGGTGCACAGAATTAAGGGTCCACATATTCTGTGGACCCTTAATTTTTCTTTTCTGATAAGGTCCAGTCTACTGTGGGCCGCCAAGATAAAATGGCATTTCGAATCCCAGAAAATGTTCTGTGAAGAGTTGTAGCAATCCTGGCGGATATTCTAACGTTAGGAAGTAGGAGAGCGCGCCAAGGAACACTGCTGCCGATAGGCCCAATAATCCGTTGCGCACATGGTTGATTTCCACTTTGGATGATACGAAATGGTATATGAAGATCGCTGCAGCGATAGGAAAGCCAAGTAGCGCGATGAATCCAAGCATGCCAGCGATCCATCCGAGGTAATAAAACTCCGAATGGGTCGTTTCGCCGTGAAGTTCTTTATCGATAAGCACGGCGCAAGGCTTCGTCGCCCGGATTTGCTGAAAGAGCACTGGCAGCACAAAGGCGAACCCAATCCCCCCGATCACGAACGGAAAGATGCGGCCCAATGTTTCGTAACGAAATCCATCGAGGAATGCGACTATCACGATGGATAACATGAAAAGGGTGAAACCGATTTGCGGCCATTTGCGTCGAGTCGAGGCTTCGCTGTCTTCTGTGTAGAACTTCCCGGCGTTGGGATTGTAACGCAGTGCGCCATAGATTGAGAGCACGGTTAAAGCCAGCAAGACCTGCACGATTGGCCGCTCAAAGAAGGTGAAGCCATAAACTTGTATCGATTGGTAAAGCGATGTCTCGATGCGTTCCGACAGGAAAAATCCAATGAGCAGTGCCGGGCGCGACCAACCGTACCGTTTCATGAAGGTGCCGAGCGTGCCGAAAACGAACAATGCTATAAGATCGCTCCAGTCCCGCGTCGCCTGGAAGGCAGCGAAGAAAATCAATATCAGCATGAATGGTGCTAAAAACCCGTACCGGATCGTCGTTAATTTTGCGATATACGAGGACAGGAATAAGCACGCGCCGGCACCGAATACATTCGCCAGCGCCAACGACCAGATCATCGTATAGGTTAAATCAAGGCGTTCGGTGATCATTTCGCTGCCGGGTTCAATGCCAATCAGGATAAACCCGCTTAACAATATGGCGTAACTTCCCGACCCCGGAATACCGAACAGGATCGTGGGGATCATCGCCCCACCTTCTTTTGCATTGTTGGCTGATTCGGGCGCAAGGACCCCGCGAATATCACCTGTGCCGTATTTCGATTTATCCTTGGACGTTTGGATTACGTGCCCATATGCGATCCAATCAACGACCGAGCCCCCAAGGCCAGGCAATGCGCCGACGATACAGCCAATGGCGGAGCAGCGTAAGACAATCCACCAGTTTGTTACCGCGTCTTTGAACCCTCTGGCCCACCCGCTACCAAGCACGCCACCTTCCGAAATTGTTTTATGGCGACGCACCAAATCCACAATTTCGGGCATGGCGAACATGCCCAAGCCTATAATTACGATCTTTATTCCATCACTTAGATAAGCGGATTCATAAACGCCCGGAATTCCGGCCAACCTGAAGGCACCATGGGGTTCGTAACCAATCATGCCGACAATAAGGCCAATCACGCATGTGGCGAGCCCCTTGAACGCGTGGTTGCCGGTCAACATGCCAATCATGCTCAATGCCAACATGATCAACATCATTTGTTCGCCAAACCCCATCGCCAGGATTATTGGCCTGGCGGCGAAGATGGCGCCGGTCAGCACGAACGCGCCAAACAGGCCCCCGAATAGGGAGGCGGTAAAGGCTGCGCCCAACGCGCGGGCACCTTCACCTCTTTTCGCGAGGGGGAAGCCATCTACCACGGTCGCTTGAGAGGCTGACGTGCCGGGTATTCCCATGAGTACCGAGGGGAATGTGTCTGAAGTGGTCGTGGGGGCCAGCAAGCCGATCATCATGGCCAAAGCGTTGGCGGGATCCATATCGTAGACAAAGGGCAGCAATAGAGACAAACCTGCGACGCCACCCAAACCCGGTAATACACCAATTAGAAGGCCAAGTGTGACGCCAATGAGCAAAAACATCAAATGATTCGGCTCAAATAACTGCGTGAATGCGCTGATAAAAACGTCGACTTCCATTATGGCTCCCAGAAACAAAAATTTTTCTTATTGCAACGCGTCATTTTTAGACAAGTACAAAGAATTATTCGAAGAAATATAGAAGTATCCACAATAAGGCAATTCTCCGATAGTTTCTTTAGTTTTAGGCTGCCGAAGATGGGCGTTGGATGAGGTCCCATACGCTGGGCATTTCTCCAACGGGGACTTCGATCAGGGCGGGTCCCGGCGCCGCGAAAGCTTCGCGTATCGCTGCGCGCAACTCTTCTGGCGTTTCCGCGCGAATGCCGGTCATACCAAAGGTGTGTGCCAGCGCGGCGAAATCTGGATTGTGCAAATCAACGGCGATATAACGTTCGCCATAATTATCCTTCTGAAATCGTTTAACATTGCCAAATGCTTTGTCGGCGAACACGATGGTCACCACGTTGATGTGGTGCGCCACGGCGGTGGACAGTTCCTGAACATTGAACATGAAGCCGCCATCGCCGGAAATACAGATCACCCTGCGGTCCGGATGCGCGACCTGTGCCCCTAACGCAGTGGGAAAGGCGTAACCTAAAGTGGCCTGATAGCTGGGCGTGATCAATGTTCGCGGATGGTGGACCGGCATCCAGTTCTGAAGGTAGGTCGCCATTTGCGTCACGTCGGTAACGACGATCCCATCGTCAGGAACTTCGTCACGGATGACTTTGGCGAATCCGTATTGGGGTTCGAGCGTTTCCAATTTGGCTTGAGCGTCGGCTTTGACCTTACGCAGTTCAGTTTCGCGAGAAGGTCGGGTGCGGTTCTGTGGCTCGATTAAGTCACACAATGCGGCCAACCCGTTGCGCGCATTTGAAATGATGGTGATGTCTGACGGGCGCGGCTTGGTTGCCTGTTCGCCGTCAATGTCGATACGCACGGTCTTGACCTCGTCCGCGCGGCCCCAGGCCAAGGCGGGGGTGGTGAAGCGGGTGCCCACAATCAAGGCGACGTCGACACTTGGCCAGATGTCCTGTCCGGCAATCATGCCTTGCGCGTGGTAGTCGCTATCGCCAAGGGCACCCCGCCCGGTTCGGCTCATGATAACAGGGGCTTCCAGAAGTTCCGACAGGCGCTGTAGTTCGGCTTCTGCGCCAAAGACGCCGCTGCCTACAAAGATTGCCGGTTTTCCCGCTTGCCCCAGTAGCGCGGCCGCTTTGTCCAAAGCGTCAACGTCTGGTTGTGCGGATCCGTCGTAATCTTGCACATCCAATAAGTCGACGTATTCCTCGCGGCCCATAACGTCCGGCGCCATTTCAAATACGACGGGCTGATGTCGCGTTTCCAACATTTGGCGGAATGCGTCCTGCAATACACTGGGCGCATCAGCGGCTGACTCGGCGCGGCCCACCCATTTGGCGACGCCGCGCATGGCGGCCGACTGATCGCGAATTTCGTGAGTCATGCCGACGCCGCCGCCAATCTGGCTAGAGGGCAACTGACCGCCGATGCACAAAACCGGCGCGTTGGACGCTGCTGCCGTGGCCAACGCCGCGCCTGCATTCAACAGGCCGGGGCCGGGGCCGACGATACATGCGCCGACCTTGCCGCTGGATTGCGCGTAACCCAGCGCCATATAGGCGGCACCTTGTTCGTGGCGGGTGTGGATGGTGCGTATGGTGTTGCGCGCCTCATAGAGGGCGTCAAACGTATTGTCGAGCTGAACGCCGGGTAGGCCGAAGATCGTATCAACCCCATGGTTTGTCAGTGTCCGGACAATCGCTTGTCCACCAGTTAATTTCGCCATAAGGGCGCTCCTGTGGTTGCTTCAATAAGGCTTTTGTGTACGGGGGGTTAATCCAGCGCGCAGGTCCGGAACCCGGCAAAAGCATCATTTCGGTTAGGACCAAAATAGTTACGATACTTTGCGTTGATCATGCGGCTTCGCGTAGTCCAAGCGCCACCGCGTAGCACTTTCGTATCATTGAAAAGGGGTGTGGAATATTCTTTGTAATCGTCGGGCGCGAATCCGTCGAAGGGCCGGAACGTGTCGCTGGTCCATTCCCAGACATTGCCAATCAACTGACGGCACCCCCAAGCGTTATCGCCTTTAGGACAGGCGGCAGTATCAATGCAGCCCAATGCGAAGCCGTCAAGATTGGCGTGATCAGGGGTTGGGTCGTCATCGCCCCAGGGATAGGCATGTTTGTCCAGACCGCCCCCTTTGTTGGGCCGCATCGTTGCGGTGAATTCCCATTCCGCTTCCGTTGGCAACCGTCGGCTCGCCCAGCGGCAATAAGCATTTGCTTCAAACCACGTGACATGTATTACCGGCGCGTCAGGTGCCATCGTCCGCCAGGTATCGAAGTGCCGCGTGTCCCATCCTTCGCCGCCATTGCCGCGCCAGTAAACAGGATGCGTTGCGTTGACGTCGGTGCGCCACCGCCAGCCTTCCGGGGTCCATAAATCGGACCGGTCGTATCCATCATCGGCGATGAAGTCGGCGAACGCCTTGTTAGTGGTGGGAGTGAGCGCCATATGGAATGGCGTAACCAATATTTCATGCGCCCATTTTTCATTGTCGAAAAGAAATGGACTGTCGGGTTGTGACCCAAAAGCGAACGAGCCGCCGGGAATAGCCGCGTCACCGTCGAGGCTTCCTGTCGTGTTGTCGAGATACAAGCAGTTCGGGCGGTCTGGGGCGAATATTGGCGTTGGATAGCCATGGATTTGGCGCGCCGAGGTGAACGCTTCACAATGCATGTCTTCATGAAAAGTGGTGAATTGATAGAGATAACTCTCCCGTTCATCCGCTAAGCCTACGCCTAGGTGATCCACGAGCGTATCGAGCACTCGGGTCATATAATCGACCATTTCATCGAGCGGATACACAGGCAAATCCCATCTATTTTCATGCAGGATGGCTATTGAATCATAGAGCAGGTCGCCACGAGCTAATAGCGGTGCGTGGCCTAAGTGGCGACGCAAAATGAAAATTTCATAAAACCAGGCAACATGCCCAATTTCCCAAATTAACGGGTTCACTGTGGGTAACTTTGGGCCAATTTGCTGTTCTTGCGTTAAACCCTGGATGAGTTCTAACGTGCGTTGACGTGCACTTTGCATCATCGATATAAGTTTGGTCGTTTCAACAGGTACGGTCATGCTCACTCTTGGATGGTTTTATGAAGATTAGCCTTGTTACGCCCGCGGGAAAACAGTCTCGGTCCGGAAACCGTGCAACAGCGTCGCGTTGGGCGCGTATTTTTCGCGATCTTGGGCACAAAGTTGGTATTTACGTTGAAGATGATGGCGTAGATGCTGATATGATGGTAGCTGTTCATGCGTGGCGCAGCGCGGAATCGATAGACCGATTCGCTGCAATTCATCCGGACAGGCCACTGATTGTTCTCCTTTCAGGGACGGATATTTACCGATTTCAGGAGAGTCACCCGGAGCCAACCCATGCATCTATGGAAAAAGCGACGGCGTTGGTGTGCCTCCATGATTTGGTGCACCGGGCGATTCCCGAACAATTTCATTCCAAACTCCATGTGATCCATCAATCGGCGCCGCCGTTGCCGCGTCCGCGTGCGCCATCCCGAAATACATTTGATATTTGCGTGGTTGGTCATTTGCGAGAGGAAAAGGATTCTCTGCGCACCGCGTTCGCTGCCCGATTGGCGCCGTCTGAATCCCGCTTGCGGGTGATCCATCTGGGCAAGGCGCATAACGATGAATGGGCGCGGGACGGGGCGGCGGAAGCCGCCGATAATCCCCGATATTTTTGGCGTGGGGAAACGCCGGGCTGGCAGGTGCGACGCATATTCTCTCAATGCCATGCGATGGTGATCAGTTCGCGTATGGAAGGTGGCGCGAATGTCGTGTCGGAAGCTGCCGCCGCGGGTTTGCCGGTTGTTGCGTCATATATCGATGGCAATGTGGGGCTCCTCGGAGGCGATTATGAAGGTTATTACCCGGTGGCGGATGAAGCGGCCTTGGCTAAAGTGCTGCACCGCGCGGAAACCGAGCCCGCGTTTTTAAAGCGCTTGGGCGAACAATGCCAAGCGCGCGCTTCGCTGTTTGAACCAGCGCTGGAACGTGCCGCATGGACACGATTGCTTGCGACATTGACTAAATAAAAATTACTGCCGCTCCATCCTAGTTTGCAGTCGGAGACGGGCCCTGATCTGACGTGAAATTATATCGACCGCGATGTTCAACAATGCGGTGACAAGTATTAAAAATACGGCGCGGTCAAAGCGAAGATCGGCGAAGGCGCTGTCGATATAAAACCCCAGCGTCGAGATGCCTAATATTCCCAGGATCGCGGTTTCCCGCATGATCACTTCCCAGCGGTAGAACAACAGCGCCAGCATTTGTCGATAGACGCGCGGTAGGATCTCGTAAGCGTAACGGCGTATGCCCCGGCAGGCGTCGACCCGCAACGTAATGGCTTCGGTGTAGCGTCCCACCAGATGACCGATAATGCCGCCATTATGAAGCGCCAGCGCGACAATCGCGGGCAACATCGATGGGCCCCAAAGCTGCAACAAAACGTATGCCAGAATATATTCGGGCGTAGATCGAATGATGACTAGGCAAGTATGGCCCAAGGTGCGGGCGGAACGCCCAAGCAACAGCGGCGAGATGAGTGGGAAGAATAGCAACGTTAACAGGCCGGAGCAGACAAGTGCGATCATCGTCAATTGAATGGTAATTGCTGCGCCCGGTAGGGCTTGCTCGAACAGCATTGTTTGTAGCCACTCGTTCAGTCGCGCCAAGGTCTCGCCGGTTTCCGCTGGCGCGGCGCGCAAGGGATACGGAACTATATCATGGGTTAAAAAGCGCCAGATATTGTCGGCGGTAAATGACAGGCCCCATGGAAGAATTGCAGCGGCGCCGATCAGATATACCGGTAAAGCGAAGCGACGCATCCAAACCCTCATACTGGCGATAATAAGGTAAAACAGAATCAATAACGCCGAAACCTCGGAGTACAAACCTTGGCTAAACGCTGATTCCAAATGAAAGCCCAGCGTTGGCAGGCCGACGAATCCTAACACGGCGCTCGACCGTAACCCGCATTCCAGTCGGTACATGGAATAGGTCGTGAAATGCGCCCAGGCATCGGGCAATCGCACGAACAAAAACGCCGACATGCGCCCGGTGCTCGGCGGCATCGCCTGTAGCGGTGAAGGGTCGGCCTCCTCTAATATTTCCGCGTAGACCTTGGCGATAATCCCGGCATAGGGAATGCCAATTGCCAAAATCCCGGTTAGTGGCGATAAACCGAAGAGCTGCAGGAAGATCAACGCCCAGAACAATTCATGCACGGCGCGAACAAAGGCGCATCCCGTCCGAACGATTCGGCTAAAGAACAGCAACGATAATATGAACCCGAATACATTGCCGAACGCGACGCCAAGCAACGCAAAGGCCAGAGTATAAGCCAGCGCACCGCCCAGGTTATCCGTTGCGTAAAAATCAGGCGTCACGACGCCATGCAACAACCGCGTAAGTTCTTGCCAGGGGTGGACTGTCGTGATTTCGAAATCGGCAAAAATTGCGCAAATCAGCGCTACGGCGATAAACGCCATTGTCGTCTTGGATAGGTTTGAAAAGGGGCGGCGTGTTTGCACGAAATTCAGGCGTGTAATTTAGGTGAAGTAGAGGTGATCCAAATCGCTTGGCGTCATGCCTGCGGTTGGTTCGTCCAGCACAATTCGACCATCCTTCAGCCCGATCAAACGATCCGCAAAATCGAGTGCGAGCGCGCGGTCATGCATGGCCAGAATACAGGTTTTTTTTCGCTCGCCCAGGACATCAAGAATCCGGCGTGCTTGATGTTCATCAACATTTGAAACCGGTTCGTCCCCCAGGACAATGTCGCCAGTATGAAACAATGCGCGGCCAATGGCGGTTCGTTGCTGTTGACCACCGGACAATTCACCAACGGCGGTAAACAGCTTGTCGTCCAGGCGTAAACCGTCCACGACATCGCGCACCGCAGACACATCGCGGGCGACCGGGCGCAGGAGATTGTGTAAATTGCGCCAGACCGAGTGTTCGTGAAGTTGACCCATATAGACGTTGTGAAACACGGTCAGCGATTGAACTAACCCGAATTCTTGCGGTATTAACGAGGCACGGTCCTGGCATTGCGCGTAAATCATACGCAGTAGCGTAGATTTTCCAACGCCGCTTGCGCCAACCAGGGCAATGCGCTCCTGGTCGGCGACGCGCAGCGTAACGCCACTAAGGACAGTTGCGCCGCGGTATCCCGCGTCTTCGTTGGTCAGTTCAATTACGGGCATTTGAGTCGCTTACGTTAATCGATGAGTCCGATGGATCTTGCGACATCCTTGATGGGTTTGTAGTCCGAATTCGTCGCTGGAATAAAGCTGCTGCGCGGGAAGGCTTTCAACAAGTCTGGGTCTTTCATTGATAATAATGCGGCCCGTACCTTGTCCATGAAGCCGACGCTGAATGTTTTGTCGACATCGCCGCGAACGCTCCATTGATAATCTGGATAGGGCGGCGTGCGCCAGATGATTTTCACCTTTTTCAGATCGATCTTGCCTTCTTTCAATTCACGCTGCCAAACCTTGAAATTAACAGCGCCGACCTTGTAACTACCGGATTGCACCAAGGCGATGGTGCGGGAGTGATCGCCGCTAAACCCGACCCGGTCGAATATTTTTCGCGGTGATTCGCCGAAGGATTCCCGGATGTGGAATTCCGGCATCAAACGACCTGACGTCGATCCTTTGGAGCCGAAGGTAAATGTCGTGCCTGCAATCCCTTTCGGGAACGCCTTGCCCTCTTTTAATCCAAGGCTAGCATGGGCGATGAAATAGGTCTCGAAGGCGCTGTCTTCCGCGCCTTGTGCAAGCGCCTGTGAACCTCGCACCAACGCGCGGGCGCGAACGCCCGACAATCCCCCAAACCAGGCCAGCTGAACTTGATTGTTGCGAAACGCGGTGACGGCGGCGGCGTATGATTTTACCGGAATATACTTGGTTTCTACACCCAGGGTTGTCGACAAATAATTCGCCACTTTCCCAAAACGCTCGCGTAGCTGGCTTTCATCCTGATCGGGTATAGCGGTGAAGACGAAAGGTTCCGCTATAGCTGTAACGCTAAATAGAGAAATTGTTAGAATAGTAGCAATTAGTGGGATGGTTCGGGTGCTTTGCATAACGTCCTTAATGGAGGGTTGTTTTTTGGTAAGGCAGAATTTCATACTGGCGTGTATTGGCGTTGTAAATGTATTTAACGATATTAATTTATATTGATCTGATTCAATCAGTCAGGTTAATTCGGCTAATATTGCCTCGCCTTTTATGGGGACTTCGCCATTGTTAGGTCGTCAAAACCGCACGGTAATTGAAATATTAGCTGCTTGCGCTGGACGGAGATCTTGATGAGCGCGACGCTGATCCTAGCTGCTGCTACACGTTATTAATTTATGAAGTAGTCGTGTCGTGCATTGGCTGCGTATTGAAGGGATCATTGACGAACTCTACGATGTAGTATGCTGGCCCGGCGTGTAACGCGCGATGTTAATTGGCTTTTGCACCCAAGAAATTTGCCGAGTCATCGGCATAGACCCCGCATCATGACTTCAGTCAAAATTCAGTCACCTAAAGAACGGAGTACACAATGACCGACCGCTACGCGAAGTATTCAAAATTTGATTTCGACCGACCCGCCGACCGAGTATTGCGGATTACCTTCAACAATCCAAAAACATACAACTCACTAGATTCCGAAGGACACAAGCAGTTCGCCTACCTGTGGCGGGAAATAGACGATGACGAAGACATTAGCGCGGTCATTCTGACGGGTAAGGGCAAAGCGTTTTCGTCGGGCGGCGATTTCGGGATGATTGAAGAAAACATGAACGATGAAGTCGCCCGCATGCGCGCATGGAAAGAAGCGCGCGATCTTGTCTACAATATTATCAATTGCAACAAACCCATCATATCGGCGATCAACGGTGTGGCGGTTGGTGCCGGGTTAGTGGCTGGGCTGTTAGCCGATATTTCCATTGCTGGGAAATCCGCAAAAATTGTTGATGGACATACGCGTCTCGGCGTCGCTGCAGGCGATTGCGCCATTATTAATTGGCCGTTGCTATGTGGGATGGCTAAGGCAAAATATCTGTTGTTGCTGTGTGAACCCGTGGATGGGGAAGCGGCGGAGAAGTATGGATTGGTGTCGCTCTGCGTTGAAGACGATGAGCTACAGGATAAGGCTTTGGAAGTCGCCAAACGTCTTGTTGCGGGGCCGCCCAGCGCCATTCGTTGGACGAAATATGCGCTGAACAACTGGTATCGTATGATGGGGCCGTCTTTCGATGCGTCTACGGCGTTGGAAATGCTGGGCTTCGCCGGGTCGGAAGTACGCGAAGGTTTGGCGGCACATTTGGAAAAACGTGATCCGGTATTCGATCCAAAATCGCCGGTATAAGGAATTGTCGCTGCAAGGGTAATTGCGGCGCCGACAACTTGCGGCCATAATCAAGGAGCCGTCGCCTAGGGTTTTTGCCTGGGCGGCGTCTGTCCGGTTCGCAATACAGATTTAGGGGTAAAAATTGTCCGATATAGATGACGCGCCATTTGCCAAATACGCTATAGGTCAATCTGTAGCGCGTTCCGAAGACCCCCGACTATTGCGCGGGGACGGCCGTTATTCCGATGATTTCAGTCTGCCAGGCCAAGCCTACGGTTATGTATTTCGCTCGCCGTTCGCCCATGGCGTGGTGACATCGCTGGATGTGGAGGATGCTCGCGCGGTGCCAGGCGTTCTGGCAGTGTTGACGTCAGTGGAAATGGCGGCAGCGAATATAGGGCCCTTGCCGAATACCCAACCGCATAAAAGCCGTGACGGAACACCGATGATCAAGCCGGAACGTCCTGTGTTAGCAACGGACAAAGTGCGCTATCGCGGTCAGGCGGTCGCGATGATTGTGGCGGAATCGACGGCGGCGGCGAAGGATGCGGCTGAACTGATCGAGTTCGACGTTGAGGTTTTACCTGCAGAAACTGACGCGGAAGACGCGATGCGCGACGGCGCGGCGCAATTGCACGACGAAGCGCCAGGCAATGTGGCGCTGGATTGGGAATTTGGCGATGGCGCTGAAGCCGACCGAATTTTCAAGTCGGCCCATCATGTGACAAGTTTAAAACTGCGCAGCAATCGCGTGGTAGTGGCGTCCATGGAGCCCCGCGCGGCGACGGCGGAATATAACGCCGCTGAAGAACGCTACACTCTTCATGTAGGCACCCAGGGCGTGTTCGGATTCCGCAATATGTTGGCGGATCGTGTATTGGGGGTGGAGCGCGACAAGTTGCGGGTGCGCACTTACGATGTCGGCGGCTCGTTTGGTATGAAGTCCGGTCTGTATCCGGAATATGCACCGTTGCTGGTGGCGTCGCGTTTGTTGGGGCGGCCCGTCAAATGGTGCGATGAACGCAGCGACAGTTTTTTATCGGATCAACACGGCAGGGATTCCTGGGCCGATGCGTCGCTGGCATTTGACGAAGAAGGTCATATTTTGGCCGCACGTGTGGAATGCACCTGTAATTTAGGGGCCTATCTGACCGCGGCGGGTCCAAACATGCATACGGGCAATCTGGTAAAAAATTTCCCCGGCGTATATCGGCTGCCCATTTACCATGCGGCTACCAGGGCCGTATTTACCAACACCACGCCAATCGGCGCCTATCGCGGTGCTGGACGTCCGGAAGGCGTCTATTATATGGAGCGGTTAATGGATAACGCCGCGCGTGAAATGGGCATGGACCGTGTTGAATTGCGGCGTCGAAACCTCATTCGCTCCGACGAAATGCCTTATGCGGCGATTTCAAACCTGACCTATGACAGCGGTGATTTTCCCGCCGTATTGGATTCCGGTTTGGCGCAGTCTGATTGGGCGGGTTTTGAATCCCGCCGTGCAGAATCCGCGAAGTCAGGCAAGCTGCGCGGTTTGGGAATTTCCTGCTACCTGGAAGTGACCGGGCCGCCCGCCACTGAAATGGGGGGCATCCGATTCGAAGATGACGGGCGCATTACGATGACTTCGGGTTCGCAGAATTACGGGCAGGGACATGCGTCGACCTTCGCGCAAATTCTGGTCAGCAAATTGGGCGTTCCATTCGAACAACTTCAATTGGATCAAGGCGACAGCGATAAACTGTTGGCGGGGTCGGGCACCGGTGGGTCGAAGACTGTCATCACGGCGGGCAATGCGTTGGTTGTTGCGGCTGAAAAAGTCATCGAAAATGGTCGTATTTTGGCGGGGCAAGTCCTGGAGACGGCGACCGCCGACATTGAATTTACGGCGGGAGCATTCAGTGTTGCGGGGACGGACCGCGCGATCGACATTATGGAATTGTCCCGTGAAGCTCATACGATGAAACTTAACGGAAGCCTGCCCGAAGACGCGCCCGATGGGTTGGACGCCGCAATCACTGTTGATGACCCGCCGCCGCTGGCGTTTCCCAATGGGTGCCATGTCGCGGAAGTGGAAATCGATCCGGACACAGGCGAGACGGCATTGGCGCGCTATGTCGTGGTCGACGATTTCGGCGTCATGATCAATCCGATGCTGGTCGAAGGCCAAGTTCATGGAGGCATTGCGCAAGGTGTGGGCCAAGCGTTGATGGAAAATGTCGTGTACGATGCAGACGGGCAACCTATTTCAGGATCGTACATGGATTATACCATGCCACGCGCCCACGACATGCCAGACGTTGAATTCGGCGAGTATTCGGTGCCGGCGACGACCAATGTGCTGGGCGCCAAGGGCTGTGGCGAAGCGGGCACGACCGGGTCTTTACCCGCCGTCATGAACGCCATCGTCGATGTATTGAACCGGGAAAATGGGGTTGAGCATTTTGATATGCCCGCGACGTCGGAACGGGTCTGGTCCGCGCTGAACGGATAAACTGTCGTGACGGAAATTTACGTTGACGCCGACGCCTGCCCGGTGAAGTCGGAAATTTTGCGGGTGGCGACGCGGCATGTGACCCCTGTGCATATGGTCAGCAATAGCTGGATGCGCCTGGAGGAAAGCCCGTTAATCCATCGTGTCGTCGTATCAGATGGTTTCGACGCGGCGGATGACTGGATTGCGGAGCATATCGGGACGGGGGATGTTGCGATCACATCAGATATTCCCTTGGCCGACCGCTGCCTGAAGCAAGGTGCCAGCGTTATGGGGCCAACGGGGAAACCCTTTACAAGCGACAATATTGGGCCGGCGTTGGCGACCCGAGATTTAATGTCACATTTGCGCGATATTGGCGAAGTGCGGGGCGTGGGTCCGACATTTTCAAAAAAGGATCGCTCGAATTTTCTGCAGGAGTTGGAGGTGACGTTGCAGCGCCTTAAGCGAAGGTAAGCTTATCGCGCGGGTAAATTCGATAGCGCCGACTGCGCCTCTGCAACGATCGACTGCACGATATCGTTAGCGGACAGCACATCGTTAATCAGGCCACTGCTTTGTCCGGCAGGCAGGACGCCGTTTTCGACATCGCCTTCGATCCGACCGATGAGCGATGCGGGATGCCCGACATTCATCGCCTGTAGCGGGTAGGGTTCTATTTCAACTTCGCGACCGGACCATCTTTCTGTGAATGCATTCCGAATGAGCCGACAGGTTTTGCCACTATGGGCGCGGGTGATCAGGGTTCCCGCCGTATCTGTCTCGACGATTTTATTTTTATAATTGTCGTGTGCGCGGGCTTCCTTGCTGGCGATGAACCGTGTGCCCATCCATACGCCTTGTGCGCCGAACGCCATGGCGGCGACAAGCCCGCGTCCATCGGCAAGTCCGCCGCCCGCCAACACCGGGACATCGACGGCGTCGACAACGGCGGGAATGAGAGCTGCGGTTCCGATCACGCCAACGTGGCCGCCGCCATCGGACCCGGTTGCAATGATGACGTCAACGCCGTCGGCGACGGCTTTTTGCGCGTGACGCACAGCGCCAACAACCGACATCACGGTGATCCCACGTTTCTTGGCTTCGGGCACGACGTCTTTGGGGCTGCCCAACCCGGAGACTAAAACGGGGACTTTTTCTTCGAAGACAACATCCACCATCGCGGCAACTTTGTCGGTGTAGCGGACCGCCTCGTTAACCTTTGGCGCAACGGTCGCGAAAAGGATATCAACGCCGAAGGGTCGATTGGTTTGCGCCTTCACGCGTTGAATTTCATCCCGAAGTTCTTCCGCGTCCATGCTCGATCCCGCACCGATGCAGCCCAGCCCGCCAGCTTCTGATACGGCAGCTGCCAAGTCCGCACGGGCAATCCATCCCATTCCCGCTTGAAAAATGGGGTAGTCGATGTTGAGGAGATCACAAATAGACGTGCGGAAAGCAGACATATGTATTCCTTCGCTTAAAGGCCTCAGCCGCCTGCGATTTGCGGCATTAAAATAACTTCGCTTTCGGGTGGGATTGATTGAAGCCAGGCGTCTTGATAGATCACGCCGTCAATTGCGACGCCGATGCCTTCCAGCAAATGCGGCTCCATCGCAGGGTAGAGTTCCGACAATTTTCGAAACAGTTGCCGGATGGTCGCCGCGTCCAAGTCGAAAGCTTCTGTACCTTCGCTAAAACGTAGCAGCCCGCCAGTAAGGACAACTCGCGCCATTGTAGACCGCACCCCTATTGGGCGTCGGAAATGCCTTTAAGGACAACGGGTGGCGACATCGGCAACTGGGTAAAACGGACAGACGTGGCACTGTCAATGGCGTTGGCGATGGCGGCCATTGGCGGGATAATCGGCGTTTCGCCTACACCGCGCACTCCATAAGGATGGGTTGGGTTTGGCACTTCAACGATAATAGCGTCGATCATCGGCAAATCTGACGCCACGGGAATGCGGTAATCAAGAAAGCCTGCATTTTCCAACTGGCCTTTGGCGTTATAAATATACTCCTCGTTTAACGCCCAGCCGACGCCTTGCACAGCACCGCCTTGAATTTGTCCTTCGACATAGGCGGGATGGATCGCTTTGCCCGCGTCTTGGGCTGCTGTGTAGCGCAGAACCTTGACGTGTCCGGTGTCTGGGTCGACTTCAACATCGACTAGATGGGTTCCAAAGCCTGGACCCGCGCCTTGTGCGTTGATTTCTGCATGGCCCGCGATGGGCCCTCCGGTTTTCCCCGCCACGATGGCGAGGTCACTTAGTGACATCGGTTCGAAATCGCCCGCATTGCTGCCTGCGGGACTGGCTTCGCCATCTTCCCATTCGACGGCGTCGACGGAAATATCCCAGATTTTAGCGGCGCGTTCGCGTAATTCGTCCACCATGCTTCGGCATGCTTGCACCACGGCCATTCCGCTGGAGAATGTGGCGCGGCTCCCGCCGGTTAGGAAGGTGTACCCGATGGTGCTGGTGTCGCCAATGCGCGGGCGAACCTTGGACATATTGATGCCCAATTCTTCCGCCGCCATCATCGCCATGGACGCGCGGCTACCGCCAACGTCCGGGGTACCGACAGTCAATTCGATGGTGCCATCCTCGTTCAGCAATAAGGAAGCGCTGGTTTCGCCACCAATATTGAACCAGAATCCGGACGCGACGCCCCGGCCTTGATTGGGGCCCAACGGCATTTTGTAATGTTCAGTGTCCTTGACTGCGTTCAATGTTTCGATCAATCCAACAGGCCCGAACTTGGGACCATAGGCGGCGCGGGTGCCTTCTTTTGCGGCATTTTTCAGGCGTAATTCTACGGGGTCGATGTTCAATTTTTTGGCCAGTTCGTCGACCAGGGATTCGACTGCGTATTCGGATATCGGCGCGCCCGGAGCCCGGTAAGCTGCGACCTTGGGGCGGTTGGTGACGACGTCATAACCAATGACTTTGACATGTTCTAAATCATACGGGGCAAAGGCGCACATGCAGCCCGGCTGTACTGGGGAGCCCGCATAGGCGCCCGCTTGAAATTTCAAAACGGCGGAGCCAGCGGTGATTGTGCCGTCGTTCTTTGCGCCAATCTTAATGACCATGTTCGCGCCGGATGTTGGGCCCGTCGCGCGGAACAGATCAGTTCGCGGCATGACCATGTGGACCGGTTGGCAGGCGATGCGCGACAACGCTAGCGCCAACGGTTCCAAATAAACAACCGTCTTGCCGCCAAAGCCGCCTCCTATTTCCGAGGAGGTGACGCGGATTTTGGAAATATCCATGCCCAGCAAACGGGCGCAATGGGCTCGCGCCACAAATTGCCCCTGTGTCGAACACCAAAGTTCCGCATAGCCGTCTTCGGAGACGCTGGCGGCGCAAGCATGCAATTCAATGTAGCCTTGATGAACGGGTTGGGTGTTGAATTCCCGCTCCAAAATGACATCAGCCTGTGCGAAGCCTTCGTCTATATCACCGATCTTGATTTCAATTCGCTTGGCGATATTGGAGGGTGTGTCGGGTTTAGGGTCCACGCCATCGGTGAATAATTTATCATGTAGGATGGGGGCGCTGGGCTCCATTGCTTCGACGACATCGATGACGTGTGGCAAGACTTCGTAATCAACTTCGATGAGTGAGATGGCTTTTTCCGCAATGGTGGCACTGGTCGCGGCGACGGCGGCGAGCGCATGTCCGTCGTAAAGAACTTTGTCGCGTGCCATGAGGTTTTCGGACATGTCCTTGTAGTTCACCATCATTTCGCCTGCCGGAATGAATTCCGAAGACAATGCCGGGAAGTCCGCACTGGTGACGATAGCCTTCACACCCTGCAGTGCAGCGGCTTTCGAGGTGTCGATGGATTTGATTTTTGCGTGGGCGTGGGGGCTGCGCAACACCGCGCCCGTCAACATGCCGGCTTTAAAGGTGTCGGCGCCAAATTTTGCGCGCCCTGTGACTTTGTCCACGCCATCGGGGCGAATTGGACGTGTGCCAACCCATTTCAATTCTTTTCCGTTGCCCTTGGACATCGATTACTCTCCTTGTTCAAATCTGTGTTTAACCGTTGTAGCATTGTTTGAAACTTTACCTGCACAATGCCTTAGATCGAAGTCTTTCTCAAGCATCGAAAACGGCTTAGTCATCAAAAGAAGGGCCCATTGTGGGCCCCGCATTGGGGTCAGGGATTGCAAAACGGTTATTCAAGACAGCGTCGCCGACAAACGGGTTGTCCTCCCGTTCCTGACCAAACGTGGATAAACGTCCGTGGCCCGGTAGAAAAATAACCTCGTCTCCCAGCGGCCAAAGCTGTTCCTGAATCGACTTCACCAGCGTGTCGTGGTCGCCGCGCTCCAAATCGCTGCGTCCGACGGAACCGCGAAAGATAACGTCACCGACAATCGCCAGTTGGGAGTCTTCGTGGAAGAAAATCACGTGGCCCGGCGTGTGCCCGGGACAATGCCGAACGTCCAGGGTCAAATCGCCCACTGTGACCGTGTCATTACCTTCCAGCCAGCGGTCGGGTGTGAAGGATTTAGTGGCGGGAAAGCCAGGTTTTTCCTCGACTGTATCCAGTTTGTCGATCCAGAATTTATCGTCGATATGCGGGCCTTCGACCGGTATGCCCAACTCTTCCGCTAAAGCCGCCGTGCCCCCTGCATGGTCGCGATGCCCATGGGTGATAAGGATTTTCTCAATCGTTATCTGTTTTTCCATGGCAACCTGCATAATTCGGTCCAGATTGCCGCCAGGGTCGACGATTGCGCCCTTCATGGTCTTGGTGCACCAGATGATCGAGCAGTTCTGTTGATACGGGGTGACCGGAACAATGGCGGTTTGCATCGGTGGTTGTTTCAACATGGCGCGGCGTCCTTTATTCTAAGTCTGGATTTCGTGAATGCTCAGGTGGCGGGACGTATGTCACCCTGGACTTGGGTGCGGTGCATCAATCGTCGTTCGGCGTCGTCAAAGCCGTCCCGCCGGTGCATGGTGCAACGATTATCCCATAGAACCAAGTCGCCAACAGCCCATTTCTGCGCCCAGGAGTGGGGGCTTGCGTTTGCATGATCCCAAATTTCGTCGAGTAAAACGTCGCTGTCGGCTGCTGACATGCCAACGATGTAAGCGTTCCGTCGGCGGCCAAGATATAGCGCCTGACGGCTAGTTTCTGGATGTCGCACAATCAAGGGGTGGTCTTCGCCTGGTTGTTCTTCTGGCGAATATTGTTCGGCGAATCCAGTTCGCAGACTACCAGAACTGGTGCGCGTCGAATCATGTTTGCAGCGCAACCCGACGATACGTGTTTTCATGGCCTCAGGCAGATCCTCATAAACCCGATACATATTGCAAAACCAAGTGTCGCCACCGGTATTGGGGATTTCCATGCCATAGAGTAGGGACGCTTTCGGCGGCATGTCGACATAGGTCATGTCCGAATGCCAAACAGCTTCGCTATTACCTAGGCCGCCTATCGCTTTGCCATCCTCAATTATATTGGAAATGATAGTAATTTCGGGACGGTCGGGAATGGGGTAGTCGCCGCCCCGCCCGATCGGTGCGTTGTCCAGCTTACCGAACCTGCGACTGAACGCCGCCAGTGAGGTGTCGTCGAGGGTCTGTCCGCGAAACCGCAACACCAGATGTTCCAGCCAGGCGGCGTGAATTTCGTCAAACGCGCTTTGGTCTAAGTTCGCCATATCCACATTTGAAATCGTTGCGCCCAAACTTTCGCCTGTGGGTTCGATCTTAATCATGAAGCCTCCTGTCCCTTGATTATTTTCAAAAACATCGTAGCGCAATTTTTTAGTGGGGAAAATGCCAGAAAATTTTCCTGTTTGTTGGATAGTTGATCTGCCTCAAGGCGTGTAAATCGTTGTGATGTAAGCTGATGGCGTGTTCAGATCAAACGAATGAGAGGTGCAGCATCATGGTTCTGTTGCAAATTATATTTGCAGGTATGGAAACGTCGGGTGCTGTTCGTGCAAGAGTCAAAGAAGGGGCGGAAAAAGTGGAGCGATCCCATGGCCGTATTGCATCCTGCCAAGTTGTGGAGAAGGTGCCCAATCATCACGGCGGATTGTTAGAGACGCGAATACACATGACGATGCCAGGTGATTTGGAGGTGAATATTGGGCGTCATCATGACTAAGGATCATTTGTACGAAGATGTTTATATCGCGATCTGTGACGCATTCTCTGCCGCGCGGCGGCAATTGGAGGACAGGGCCGAAAGCTCGAAGGATTCGTGAAACTTCATAAATCTTAGAGCCTGACCGTGGAATTCATATTATCGCACGAACGCCGAATTCTCGAAATTGCTCTTCCCCGACGCCAGGGGTAAGGTTGCCTCGGTTTTAGTCATTAACGTACAGGGGACGGTCATGGACGAAAATCCAACATCACTGCGGGTTGAGGATCCGGGTATCCGGGAATTGTTTACATTGGATTCGCGCTGGCAGGCGTGGCTGGACGTAGAAGCCGCCCTGGCGATTGCAGAAGCTGATCTCGGCATGGTGCCCGACGCGGCGGCGAAGGAAATCGTCACGAAATGCAAGTTGGAGCTTCTGAATCGCGAGAATGTCATCGAAGGGTTGCGTCGCACGGCACATCCGTTGGTGCCGTTAGTGTGGGAATTATCGCGGATATGCGAAGGCGATGCAGGGAATTACGTCCATTGGGGCGCCACCACGCAGAATATCACCCAGACCGGCAATATAATCGTCTTACGCCATGCGCATCGAATTTTCCTGCGTCAGATCGCGGCAATCTTAACCGCAATGGCCGATTTGGCTGAACGCGGCGCTGACATGGCAATGCCGGGGCGCACCCATGGCCAACATGCGGTCCCTGCGACGTTTGGATACAAGGTCGCGGTGTGGATTGCTGAGTTGTCCAATCATGTGGACCGGTTGCGCGAGATAGAACCCCGCATCTTTACGGTCTTGCTGGGGGGCGCGGCGGGTACGATGGCGTCCTTTGATGGCAAGGGCTATGCGTTACAGGATGGCGTTGCGAAAATTCTTGGCATGACGTCCATGCGGATGCCGTCTCGGGCCACGGGCGACCACCAGGCGGAGTATGTTTGCCTGCTTGGGTTGATGGCGGCGACGTGCAGTAAGGTCGGGCGCGAAATTTACACCATGATGAAACAGGAATTCGGTGAAGTTGAAGAACCCGTGCCGCCGGGGACGGTGGGCAGCAGCACCATGCCGCAAAAGCGTAATCCGAAACTGTCGCAGGATATTGTCGCTGCGGCGATGCAAGTGCGCGCGTTGGTGCCTCTGGCGCTTGAATCGATGCAGACCGAACACGAAGCGGATCGCACGACCTCCATTACTCATAACCACGCCTTGCAGGAAGGCAGTGCACAGATGGGTGATATTCTGTCGCGTATGACGATGATGTTGGAAGGCCTGACGTTGAACCCGGAACGAATGCGCCGCAACCTCGAGCTGTCGGATGGCATGATCATGGCCGAAGCCCTTATGTTGTCGTTGGGGGAAACCATTGGGCGCCAGGAAGCGCATGACGTTATCTATGATGCAGCCCAAGCGGCGGCGACCGGGGACAAATCTTTCACCGAGCTGTTGGAGGCCGATGAGCTTGTTCTGAAGCATCTGAATTCGGCGCAAATTCGCGAATTGCTGGACCCCACAGCCTATACTGGTGAATGTGCCAACATGGCCCGTGAACAGGCGAAGCACGCACGTAGTGTCGCGGCCAGCATAAACTCATAAGGATCCAGTATGAAAAGACCCATGGAGGGCGTGCGCGTCCTCGATATAGCTACTTATATCGCAGCACCTTATTGCGCGACAGTATTGGCGGAATTCGGCGCTGAAGTGATCAAGGTCGAACAGCCCGGCGTCGGCGACCCCTGTCGGCGCCTTGGCACGGTGAGCGAGTGCGGCGACACGCTCGTTTGGATGAGCGAGGCGCGCAACAAGAAGTCGATCACGTTGAATTTGAAAGACCCGCGCGGTCAGGAAATGTTGAAGAAGCTGATCGCGGAAAGCGATGTGCTGTGCGAAAATTTCCGGCCTGGTACCCTGGAAGGCTGGGGCATGGGGTGGGAGGTGTTCAAAGCGATAAATCCTAAACTCGTCATGCTACGCGTGTCCGGTTACGGCCAAACCGGACCTTATAAAGACAAGCCCGGCTTTGGGCGCATAGGCAACGCTTATGGCGGCATTTCGTTTCTGTCCGGCGACCCGGATCGTCCGCCCGCCACGCCGGGATCGGCCACTTTGGCGGACTATATGTCTGGCATGTACGGCGTTATTGGCGTCTTGATGGCGTTGCGCTCGGCGGACGCCACGGGTGTGGGTCAGGTCATCGATATTGGCTTGTATGAGCCAATTTTCCGTATTCTCGATGAATTGGCGCCAGCTTATGACAAGAGTGGATTCATCCGCCAACGCATGGGCGCGCCAACGGTGAATGTTTGCCCGCACAGCCATTACCCCACCAAAGACGACCGCTGGGTCGCCATCGCGTGCACCAACGATAAAATTTTTGGGCGCCTGGCTGGTCTCATGGAGCAGGGTGACGTTGCGGGTGACGGTAAATACGGAACCATTCAACAACGCGATGCCGACCGCTCTGGCGTTGATGGCATGGTGACTGACTGGACAATGGCGCGCACGCAGAAGGAAGTCGTCGCACAATGCGAAACCGCCGAAGTGCCTTGTGGCATTGTCGCTGCCATCGATGAGCTGTTTAAGGAACCGCATTACGCGGCGCGGGAAAACATCGTGCGTGTGAAAGATCCGCGCATTGGCGACCTTGCGGTCCCCAATGTGGTGCCGCGCCTGACCGAAACGCCGGGGTCGGTGGATACGCTGGGGCCTGCGCTGGGCGCGGGTAACGATGAAATTTATCGCGACATGCTAGGCTTGGGGGACGACGATATGGCGGAACTGACGGCGGCGGGGGTTATCTAACCAAGCCCCTTACGCACCGCCTGCATCAGCAAATTGACGATTCCTTCGTGGATGGCCATGGGCAACCCGTCAACCGTGGCTTCCAGTCGCCCGCTGGTGCCGTCGATCAGGCCGATGCCGGGCGACGCTTCAATGAGCGCGCGTTCCAAATCGGCTGTATGGGCGATGTCTGGTTTGTTCGTTAGGATCGCCAGGGCGGCGATGATGGCGTAACAGCCCCAATTCGACACGCCGACGGGATAGACGATGTCTGTCGCCAGATTGGCGCACAGTACGTCGCCGCCCGGCACGTGTTCGGCCACCGCGTTGCGAATGGCGCCGAAACCGATTTCGTTGCCGCCATCGCCGATGCCAATTGTAGGAATGCCCCGCGCCTGGGCTTCTTCGATAACATAATCGAGCTTCGCGCGGCCTTCGCTGTAATCCTGCGCGAGCATGTTGCGGTACGTGCCGTCCGCGCTCATGCCCGCGCGTTCGGTGGAAATTATCACCTTGGGATTATGACGTTCCACCAAAATTTTGGCGAGGGCTCGGGCTTCAGTATCGTCGATGGCACCGGCCTCGACCACCGCGACGCTGGTGTAACGTGGTGTCGCGACGGCAATGTCGGCCTGAGCCTGGGTCACGACATTTGGTCCTGCGCGTTCAACCATCGCCGCTGTTTTATCGACGGTGGTTTCATCGACGAGCACGACCGGAATGGCGTTGAAGCCATAGGTTAGCGCGCGCGCCAAAACCGCCGCCCCGATGGGACCGTCATTTTCGGCGATGCTGGTCGATACGCCCGCGCGTGACAGTGATCCGGTGACGATAAACACTCGGTCACCTGGAGCAAGCTCGGTGAGCGTGCGTGCGGCGGCCGCGCATATAGGTTCGGTCGTCATTGCGCGGGCAGGCGCGTACAGGCCGGTGATTCCTCGACCGCCAATATCCAATCCGACAATTCGGTCGATAAGTTCGAACATGGTGTTGGACATGATCAAGCGTTTCCTTTGTTCATCGCGCGCCAGATTCGTTCCGGTGTGGCGGGCATGTCAATATGGGTGACGCCAAATGGCGCCAATGCATCGACGACGGCGTTGATGACGGCGGGCAGGGCGGCGGTCGGTCCAGATTCGCCACAGCCCTTAACGCCGAGTGGGTTGGTTTCGCAACGGGTCTCATTCACGGCCCAGTCGAAGTTGGGCAGTTCGCGCGCGCGCGGCGTCCAGTAATCCATGCCGGATCCGGTGATCAATTGTCCGTTGTCGGAATCATAGACGCTTTCTTCATTCAACGCCTGACCGATGCCTTGCACGACGCCGCCATGCAATTGGCCTTCAACGAGCATTGGATTAATGACGACGCCGAAGTCGCTGACCATTTGATAGCGTGTAACGTCGACCATGCCGGTATCCTGGTCGATTTCCACCTCGCAGACATGGCAGCCGCACGGGAAGCTGTAGGTCCGCGCAACATAGTGATTGGCGGCTTCCAAACCCAGGCCTAAATCTTCGGGCACATTGACGTCGTTAAAGGACGCCACGGCGACCGCCGCCAAATCGATAGACCGGTCCGTGCCGGTGATGACGAATTGCCCGGACTCAAAAGCAATATCCTCCGTACTGGCTTCCATCATGCGAGCGGCAATCTGCTTGCCTTTATCGATGATCTCCAGGGCGCCGTAATGAATCGCGCCACCCGCGACCGTCGTGGTGCGCGATCCGCCAGACCCGGAGCCGGGGCCAATACGGTCGGTGTCGCCTTGGACCACGGTAATGTTGTTGAACGGCAGGCCCAATTTGTCGGCAACAATCTGACTGAAGGTGGTTTTGTGCCCCTGCCCGTTAGTGTGCCCGGTTAAGGTCACGGTCAACTGACCGGTAGGGTCGAATTGCATGGAAACGCGATTGTCCTTGAAGCCATCCGGTTCGGTGTAGGTGGAAAACCCAAAGCCCAATAACTTACCGCGCGCTTTGGCGTCGGCGCGGCGGTCCTCCACCGACGCGCGTTCGGCGAGGGTTAGCGCTTCGTCCATGTTTCTGGCGAATTCACCACTGTCGTAGATCAATCCCATCGCGGTTGTGTAGGGAAAGTCTTCCACCGCCACCATGTTGGCGCGGCGCAACTCTGCGGGATCAGTGTCCAGTTCGCGCGCGGCGGCGTCCACCAGACGTTCGACGATATAGCAGAATTCCGGCTTCCCTGCGCCGCGAAACGCCGCAATGGGAACGGTGTTGGTGAAGACACATTGGGTTTCCGCATGAACCGCGCCGATCCGGTAAACATTGGTCAGCATACGAGTGCCGCCTGCGGTCGGAATAATCGGCGCGCCGCCTGTCAGGTACGCGCCCATGTTGGAAACGGTCTGACATCGCAGCGCTATAAATTTTCCGTCCGCGTCCAACGCCAATTCCCCATGCATTCGATGGTCGCGGGCGTGGTAGTCGGTAAGAAATCCATCGGTGCGTTCCGGATACCATTTGACCGCCCGGCCGATACGCTTCGCCGCCCAGGCCGCAACGATCTGTTCCGGGTACAGGCCATTCTTGATGCCAAACCCGCCGCCAACATCGGGCGGGGTTACCACGCGGATTTTTTCGAGCGGCACCTGCACGCTTTTGGATAGGGCGGCGCGGATTTCATTGCTGCCTTGTGACGTGGTGTAAACGGTATAGCGGTCTTCCAGAGAATCGTAGCGCGCGACAACCCCGCGTGGCTCTAACGCATTCACCATGATGCGATTGTTGACAACATCCAGCCGCGTAATGTGCGCCGCGCGCGAAAAGGCAGCGTCCACGGTCGCCTTGTCACCGGATTCCCAATCCAGCGCAACGTTGGATCCAAAATCCGGCCAGATCACCGTGTTAGCGGTATCTTTGGATTGGAGAGGATTGGTGACGCAGGGTAATTCTTCGTAATCAACGTCGATCAGGAGGGCGGCGTCTTCGGCTTGGATACGCGTTTCCGCCAGGACAACGGCAATTGTGTCGCCGACATAGCGGGCGCGGTCCGTCGCCATGGCGCGCCATACCGGCGCTTTGATGGGAGAGCCGTCCTTGTTTTTAACCGGATACGCGGACGTCAGACGACCGATGCCGTCGGCGTCCAAATCAGCTCCCGTCAAAACAGCGACAACGCCCGCGGCCACAGCCGCAGAGGATATATCAATACGTGTGATGACGGCGTGCGCATGTGGCGAGCGCAGGAAATGCGCATGGGTTTGCCCCGGCATGTTGATGTCGTCAATGAACTGACCAACGCCGCGCAAAAGCGCATCATCCTCAATCCGGACGACCGAACGCCCTATCCCAACCTGTGCTGCAGTTGCGCCGTTACTCACGAAAGTTCTCCTTCATTCGGATACGGTTGTAAGTATAACCGCCAGACCTCCTACGATGCCACACTACGTTTTGCGCGAGGGTTGCGGCATAGATAGACCAGGGGGATGCAAACAACCGTGGCGATGGTGATGAGCAGGAAGTCGCTGATATAGGCCGATGCGGTGGCCTGGCGGGTGATTTCGTGTCCTATTGCGGCCAGGCCGCTGTTCGTTTCGATATCCCAGACCAAAGGCAGGGGAACGTGGCGGTAGGTTTCGTTGTACAACGATACGTCCGGTGCGATGTCGGCGAAATTTCGCTGGGTGTTGCGAATCAACGCGCCGACGACGATGGAGACGCCGACGCTGCTGCCAATGTTTCGCAATAACGAGAACAACGCTGTGCCCGTTGGCGTTTGGACAACACTCAGGTCGGAAAAGGTCACTATCGAGAGCGGTACGAAGAAAAAGCCCATGCCGGCACCTTGGATGACGCTAATGAATATGATCTGCGTTGCGCCGACATCTGGTGTGATTTGCGAAAACTGCCATGTTGAATACGCGCAAAGACTCATGCCGAATGCGATGATGGGTCGGGGTTCGATATATTTTAACAATCTGCCTGCTGTATAGGAAGCAAACAGCGTGCCGAGGCCGCGTGGGGCAAGGACTAATCCAATGGTCAATACGGGAAATCCGCTGAGATTTTGCAGATACGGCGGTATCAACGCTAAAACCGCGAGCATGATTACGCCCAGAAGAAACATGAGCATCAAGCCTATCGTGAAGTTACGGCTTTTAAAGATGGCCGGGTCGATGAACGGGTTGCGTGCGGTGAGACTATGAACGATGAAGGCGTAAAATGCGGCCGCCGACACGCCCGTTAAAATCCAAATTTCCTGTGATGAAAACCAGTCTTGACGCTCACCTCTGTCCAGTGTGAGTTGCATGGTCGCTAGCGCGACCCCCAGTAATAAAAATCCGAACACGTCGAATGGGTGGCGTGCGCCGCCCTTGGTATCGGGAACAAAAAGAACGACCAGGACGATTGTCGCCACCGCAATCGGAACGTTGACAAAGAACACCCAGGACCAACTCAAATATTCGGTGATGACACCGCCAAAGGTTGGCCCAAATATGGGTCCGAACATCATGCCGATGGTCCACCACCCCATGGCGGTCCCGCGTTCCTCCGCCTCGTAATTGTTCAACAGGATGGCCTGGGACATCGGGCCCAGGGGTGCTGCGAACACACCCTGTAATGTGCGGAACGCCACAATTTCCCCCAAGGATTCGGAAAGTCCGCAGAAGACAGAAGTTGTGGTGAATCCAACAACGCAAATTAGGAAGAATCGCTTTTGTCCGATGCGGAGGCTTAAAAAACTGCTGGCGGGCGTAACAATGGCTACGGCGATGACGTAAAACGTTAATACCCAGGACACTTGATCCTGTGTCGCTGATAGGCTGCCCATCAAATGGGGCAGAGCGACGCTGATCATCGATGTGTCGAGCACCTGCATCACCGCGCCGAGCGCGACGGCGAAAGTCAGAAGGCCCCGATTTTTGACCGTGGCGCGTTTGGTCATTCGTCACTTTGAAAGAAGATGAGCAAGGATGAAATAAATTTAGGTGTTTTGCGTTCGTGCAACGTGTCGATGTCAACGACAACGCTCATGCCGGCGCGGAGGGGTGGATCCAATGTCGTCTGCACGACGTCGAGCCGAATGGGAATTCGTTGAACGACTTTGACCCAATTTCCGCTGGTGTTCTGAGGCGGCAAAAGTGCAAATTCCGCGCCTGTCGCCGGGCTTATTGATGAAACGATGGCGGTCCATTCATGGTCTGGGTAAGCGTCCACGCGCACGGATGCCTGATGACCTGGTTGAATATAGGTAAGGTCGGTTTCCTTCAAATTTGCCTGAATCCAGACGCCGGAGGTTTTCACAATGCTGAATATGGGTTTTCCCGCCTGTACGTATTCGCCCGGCTGGAGGCCAAAATTCGTGACCACGCCGGCTGTGGGCGCGTAAATCAAGGTGCGTCGAAGATTCAACGCCGACTCTCTCCGAACGGCTAGGGCCTCTCGATAACGAGGGTGTTTTGCTAGGGGCGTATCCGGTTTTCCGCCCAAATTTGCGCGGACGTGGGCAAGTTCTTGTTCGATGGCGATGACCTGCTGTCGCGAAGTCGCAAGGTCGCGCCGGGTTTCGTCCAGTTTGGACAGTGATAAATGACCCTTGGCGTGTAATTTGACGCGACGTTCAAATTCCCGCTTGAAGTATTTGGAATCTTCCCGTGCAAGCTTCATTTCCGCCTGTTTTTGACCATAGTCAGCGCGGAGCGCATCAATTTCTGCGGCAACCAATGCGATGTTGGCGTCGGCTTTGTCGCGTAGGATTCGAAACGATTCCCCATCAATCTGGAACAGCAGCTGGCCTTTGGCGATGAACTGATTGTCCTTCACCACGACTTTTGTCACGCGTCCGGAAACATCTGTGCTGATGGCGATTTTGTCCGCCTTGATGTTGGCGTTTTCGGTCGAAATTACCCGGCCGCCGGTCATATAAAAATAACCGCCGCCGATGGCGATCACCGCGGGCCCCAGGATGAGGATCAACATTCTTTTAAGAAATAGCATGTTGTCGTGTCGCGCGGCGTTAACCGGCGTCCTCTATTTTGGGGTCTTGGTCGATGAGATTTTTTTTCAAGCGCAACAGGGCGTTCAGCAGGGCGTCCGATTCCGCCGGAGAGAACCCCTGCAGTGTCTCCGCGCGCGTTTTCAGCGAAATATGCTGCATCTGCGAAAGGGTTGGATGCGCCTTTTTGGTTACATAGAGACGCCAGGCGCGACGATCCATTGGATCCCGGTGACGCTGGACCCAACCTGCGTTTTGCAAACGATCTATGTGGCGGCCAAGCGTGATGTTCTCAACTTCAAGAATGTCCGCTAACGCAGTCTGGTTTATGCCTTGCTGAAGACCAATGTGTGCGGAAATGCGCCACTGCGCCCGCGTCAGGGCTAGTTTAGCGGCGCGGTCATCGAAGCGTTTTCGCATGAGGTGCTACACGTCGCTTAGAACAAAGGCGACGTTTTTGTCGAGATCGGTATTACGCATGTGCGATAATTAATAAGCTTGCTTGATATAAGCCAGCCCAATAAAGGGTACATGCTGTTTTATCACCTCTGTTTTGCCGCCCCAGAGGCCAGTAGCGCGTCTATGTCGCTGACAGCGAAGCCCCAATCCGCTAATGCGTCTTTCGAATGTTCACCGGCGTAGGCGCCGACTTGCGGTGTGTCGCTGGGGGTTCGTTCGAAACGGGGGGCAGGCCCCGGTTGCTTTACCCCGCCAACATCGATGAAGGTGCCGCGATGGACGTTGTGCGGGTGCTCCATGGATTCGCTCATATTCAATACCGGTGCATAGCAGACGTCAATCTGCTCCATAATTTCCGTCCATTCCTCTCGAGTCTTAGTCTTGAAAACGGTGGCTAATGTCTCCCGGTTTCTCGGCCAATTGTCCCGGTCGGTCTGGGCTGGTAGGTCGGCGTCGCCAAGGCCGATGGTCTCCAGCAACAGTTTATAGAACTGAGGTTCGTTGGAACCGATGGCGATATGTTCACCGTCGCTGGTTTCATAGGCACCGTAATGGTGGCAACCGCCGTCGAGCCGGTTCGACTGGCGCTCCTCTTTGAATGTTCCGCCCGCCAATGCGCCGTAGGCTGACGTCATCAAGGACGCCGCGCCTTCCACCATGGAAGTGTCAACCACTTGGCCTGTGCCAGATTTTTGTGCTTCGATATAGGCGGCAAGCGCGCCCATTGCCATGTAAAGCGCACCCCCACCAAAATCGCCGATCAGGTTGAGCGGCGGCGTTGGGCCATTTTCCTTCGTACCAATCGCATGTAAAGCGCCTGTTAGCGCGATGTAGTTGATGTCATGTCCGGCGGTGTGCGCAATGGGGCCGTCCTGGCCCCAACCGGTCATCCGACCATAAACAATCCTGGGGTTTCGTTCCATGACCACCTCGGGGCTCAGGCCAAGGCGCTCCATGACGCCGGGCCGGAAACCTTCGATCAAAATATCCGCCTGGTCACAAAATTTGAGAGCGGCTTCGACGCCGTCGGGATGTTTGAGGTCCAGGGCGATGTTCTTACGTCCGCGCAGAAGGTTGTTGTATTTTGGTTCGTTCGGGTCGGCGCCGACATTGGCGGCCCGGTCCAAACGGATCACATCCGCGCCCATATCAGACAACAACATGCAGCAGAACGGTCCCGGTCCGATGCCTGCGAATTCAACAACTTTTACCCCTGCCAACGGTCCCATGACTTTCTCCTTAAATTTGTGGCTGTACGCCCCATTTACGTTGCAAAATTTTAAACGCGCCCAACAACACTGGAATCAGAATCCACAATAATCCAGCGAACCACAAGGGGGCGGCTGTGTTAGCTGTTGCGTCGAGTACATATCCGGCGATTGCCGGGAACGCCGCCATGCCGATAAAGTAAACTGCAGCGGCGATGGCGAACCCTGCGCGGCGGCTTTCGGGGCGTAGCACTTGGGACGGCAGCGCCATGATTCCACCGGTACAACCGCCGCGTAAAATTCCGAACAATAATATCCACAATAATACAGGCGCAAAATAGGGCGTGAGAAGGCAGGTGATAGTGGTTCCCACGGCGCCGCCGATGATAAAATGGTTTGGTTTTCCAGTCCGATCCGACAAGACGCCCCCGAGCGGTACGGAGATCATAGATGTCACGGCTGCGAGGCTGGTCAGCACCCCCGCTTCGACGACGTCCATACCCTGACTTATCAGCAGCAGTGGCATGAAGCTCATGAAAACGACATACCCGGTGCTGAACAAGGTGCGGCCAATTCCGGCGAGTACGGACAACACAAATTCAGGCTTGTCGAGAGTCAAAAGCGCTGGGCGGGAGAACGTGTCTTCGGGTGTCTTATGAGGGCGGAAGAAAACGAAGAACAGGGCCATCGCCACGACGGTCACACTGGCGTTGAGGGTCATTGCGACGGGCCAGGAAGACATCTCCGCGAGGGAGGGCAACACCGCCATGGCGAGCCCGACGCCAAGTCCAAAGCTGGACGCGACCGTCGCCAGAGCCGTGGCGATTTCTTTGCCGACGAACCAGTCCGTCACCACCTTCGGGAGCAATATGGTGATCATCACGGCGCCGGATCCACTCAGCAATCGGCTGATGAACATGACGGCGTAGGAGTCTGTTACTGCGAACAGCAATGCGCCGCAAAGCATCACCGCAAGGCCCATCAACAAGGCCGCCTTGTCACCAATCCGCGTCGCCAAAACGCCGCCGGGCGCGGCCAGAAAAATGCCGGGAAACATGAACAGGCCGGTCAGAACGCCAATATCGGTATAGCTCAAACCGGCTTCGTTGATCAGAAACGGCGCCAAGGCCGGGACCGCCTGAAACTGCATCGGCAAGGTGAGTCCGATCAGGAAGACGAGCCCCAAAACAGCCCATCGGTTGGTCAAACCGGCCATCGGTTCATCGCTTTAGTAAAACACCGCGGGCGGGCGGTCCAGCAGGACCTGACCCACGGTTTCGTAATGCGCATCGCGGGACTGGATCTGCTGAGAGACCGTGTGAATGTCGCGGAAGCGTCGCTCGAACGGCGACCCAGGAAAGATCGCGCTAACGCCTGCTTCGTGATAGACCCAGTCCGCGACTTCGACCGCACCGTGAATGGCGTTGGACGCCCCTAACCGGACCCGGGCGCGGTCTTCGGTGCTGATTGATGTGCTGGGTTGGGCGGCGGCGTAAATTTCGCGCAGCGCCTCCAGCAGATAAGCGCGTGCCGAACCGATCCGAGCCTCGCTCCTGGCGACGCCGCTTTGTACGCCCGCGCGATCGGCCAGCGTGTCGAGACCGCGTGGGGTCTTGGTTGTGGCCAATTCCTTGAAGGCTTCCAACATGGCGCGCGCGATACCCAGCGCGACCCCGGCGACGCCGACGGCGTAGATTCCCTGCATGGTGAAGGCGTAGAGGGGACCCGGTTCGCGGCTGTCGTCGGGGGTTTCGCGCGATCCGCTGAAGGCGTCGGCGACGAACAAGTCCTCGACCTTGTAGGAATCTGACGCCGTGCCGCGCAACCCGATTGTGTTCCAGGTGTCGAGCTGGGTCGCCTGATCCACCGGAAAAAGCATGGAGCGAATTTCAGGGTGGCCATCGGCATTGAGGCGGGGCGAACCGTCGGGTTTCTGAACCATGCAATGCAGTCCCATCCAGGTGGCTTGACGTGATCCACTGGCGAAACTCCATTCGCCGGTGACCCGGTACCCGCCGGGCTCAATGGTAGCCAAAGTTGCGTTGGGCGGACCCCAGGCGACCAAGGCGTTTGGCGGCCCGAATACCGTTTGCGCGGTTTCAGGTTCAAGATACGGCGCTATCAACGCCGCGCTGTTGGCAACAAAGACGTTCCAGCCAACGGAGCTGTTGTGCTGGGAGAGTTCCTCAATGCACTGTAAATAAAGGCCAGGGTGGATTTCGTCGCCGCCCGTTGACTTTGGCAGCAGCATTTTACAAAGGCGCAGTTCATGCATGCGCGCTAGCAAGTGCGCTGGAATGCGTCGTGTGCGTTCGACTTCATCGGCGGATTTTGCAAGGTCTCGCGCGATGGCCCGCGCGTTCGCCATCGCGTCGACCGGTAGGGCGGTTGGGTTGTTCATGTCGATTCCTTTGTTTCAATGTATTCGACAAAGGGTTCAGCTTAAACGAATCAAAAAACCTTACAAATCATGCTCTGCGTTGCGCCATGCCAAGCCATGCTGCGGTCAATAGCGAGACGATCAATAACGGCGCGGCGCCTGCGTTTACCCAGGCCCATCCGAACCAGTGCATCAAGACGCCGGACGATAGCGATCCAAAGGCGACCACGGTGAAGATAATGAAGTTATAGGCTGCCTGCGTCTTGGCGCGTTCCGAGGGCGTATAGGTTTGCGTCAACAGATTAGTGCTGGCGGTGAAGGCGAAGTTCCAGCCCAATCCCAAGGCCGCCATGGCGAACCAGAAATTGCCCACACTATCGCCTGAAAGCGCGGCGGCGACGCCCATGGTCTGGATCACAATTCCGGCGCAAATGGTGGGAACAGCACCGATGCGATTGATCAGCGACCCGGTAAAAAACCCAGGTGCGTACATGAAAAATATATGCCATTCTATCACCAGTGCAGTGTCACTGAACGCATGGGTCGCGTGGCGCATCGCCAATGGTGTGGAGGTCATCAATAGGTTCATGACCGCTTGCGCGACGACACCGCACAACGTGGCGACAATGAACACGGGTTGGCGCATTATTTCGCCGATGGGACGTCCTGGCTGGCGGGCTTCTTCGGGAGAAAGCTTGGGAATGTTGACGCCCATGACGATAACGCCGGACAGAACTGTCAGCGCGATCATGAAGATGTAGGACGCAAAAAACGGCGTGTCGGCCACCATGTGATGCCCTAATATCGCCAGTTCCGGACCGACGAAGGCGGCGACTAATCCACCTGCGAGCACCAGCGAGATCGCCTTGCTTTTGAAGTGCTCCGGCGCGACGTCGGCGCCGGCAAACCGGTAAAGTTGCGCGAAGCCGGAGAAGAGTCCGAACAACAGCGCGCCGAGGCAAAAGGTCGTGAAGTTTCCATGATATAGCCCATGCAGACAGGTCAGGCCGCCGGCCACGCCAATGGCCGACCCGGTTGCAAACCCCAGGCTGCGCCCGACGCGTCGCATCAGCAGGGACGCGGGGATTGTCGCGGCTGCCGTGCCTATCACCGCCAGCGAAATAGGCACGGTTGACAGCGCCTTGTTTTCCGCGATTTCGTAGGCGATCAGCGGGCTTGTCGCGACCAGCAGCGATCTGCCTGAATTGTACAACATCTGGCAGGTCGCCAAAACGGCAACGTTGCGCCAGTCTCTGTGGTTATCCATGTGGGGGGGTGCTCGGTCGAAGGTTACGTGATGGCGTCGAATTTTTGGCCCCAGGAATCCTGATACACGAAATCCGCCAACTCACCGCGACCGACCGGGCCAAAATTCCCCATGGGGTAGCCAATCGGCAAAATGGCGTAAGAATGCACCCCTTTGGGCAGGCCAAGGGCTGCTTCGGCCTCTTTTTCATGGAGCAAGTACCGCGTCGTCAGCGTCGACCCCAAACCGAGCGCGCGCGCCGCCAGCAGCATGTTTTGCACGGCGGGATAAATCGAGGCACCCGAGGACCGGTTTGGCGCGCCGTCGCCATGATCGATGCAGGGCACAATCCAGACCGGCGCTTCGTGGTAATGGTCGGTCAGATATTCTACCGCCGTATGTTGCCGGTGATAACCGTCCTGGGTTGCGCCCGGCGGCGTCGTGGCGTTGGCGTAGCGCGGACCGACAATCTCGTCTAGTGCGCGCTTGTAGAAAACCTGAACTTTCTTTTTGATTTCAATGTCTTTGATCACCAGAAATTTCCAGGTCTGGGTGTTGCCACTATTCGGCGCGTGCAGCCCGGCGCGTAAAATTCGAACAATGAGTTCATCCGGCACGGGGTCCGGCTTCAACCGGCGCATGGCCCGCGTGGTGTCCAAAATGTCGAAAAAATCAGTGCTGTCCAGCATGGGTCTCTCTCCAGAAATTGGGCGACGCGCGCACCATTCATCATCGCGACCCCAATGTCACGCCAGTGACGTCGCGCCGGTTAAAATTTACCCCTCCGCCAATTCCTTTAACTGCTGGTAAACCTTCGACTTCAGCTCGATTCCAATACCTGGCGTGTCGTGTGGGCGGGCGTACCCGTCCACTATATCCACGTCATCGGCGAACCCGCCCCAAGGCTGGAACACCAGCGGGTAGGTTTCTGACCCGCCCAATTGCATGCCCGCCGCCATGTTGAACCCCAGCTGATGCCCGCCATGGGGAATTTGTTGGCGCCGGCTCCACCCTTGCTCAGTCATCATCGCGTCCACCTTGAGGTATTCGGTGAACCCATAGGCCAGCGCCGGGTCGATCTGAATCCAGTCCAGTTCCGGGCGCATGCCGCCATATACCACCAGATTTTTTGCGTCCTGGGCGGAAAATAAATTCTCCCCCGTGGCCATGGACCCGGAATAATGCTGCGTCAGTTCCGCCTGCAGCGCGTAGTCCAGCGGGTCGCCAGGCTCTTCAAACCAGAACAGCTTGTAGGACTCCACTGCCTTGCCGAATGCGATAGCCTCGTCCAGCGAGAACCGCCCGTTGGCATCCACCGCCAGATTCGCGCCGTCGCCCACCACCTCTAGCACGGCTTCGATGCGCCGCAAGTCGGTATCCAGATCGGCCCCACCGACCTTCATCTTCAACACTCGGTAGCCCTGTTCCTGATACGTCCGCATTTCCGCCTGCAGCGGCTCCAACCCTTTGCCGGGGTAGTAGTAGCCGCCGCCGGGATAGACCAGCACCCGGTCGTCATAGGCGCCGCCGTTGAACCGATTGGCGATCACCTGCCACAGCGGTTTTTCCTCCACCTTAGCGACAATGTCCCACATCGCCATGTCGATAACGGCCGCCGCCACTGCCCGGTCTCCGTGCCCGCCGGGCTTTTCGTTGCGCATCATTGCGCCCATCACCTTGGCCGGGTCAAAATTCGCACCCGCGCCATCTAGCAAGTCTACCGGCACCGCCTCCAACACCCGCGGGATCAAGCGTTCCCTCAAAATCCCACCCTGAGCGTAGCGCCCGTTTGACCCGACGCCATACCCGATGACCGGTTTCCCGTCGCGCACCACATCGGTAATGATAGCGCACACGCTGGCGGTCATCTTGGAGAAATCGATAGACGCGTTGCGCATGGCGGAATGAAGCGGAACGCTGCGTTCCCGGATATCGACGATTTTCATGTACGGGGCCTTTTGTAAAAAATTGAAGGACGATTGCTCAACCAACCTTGGAGTCCCGGCTTCGCTTGAATGACGAATATTTGTGCATGCCGATTCATCTTTCATCACCGCCAAACGCGCTCTGGCGTTTCCAAAAACATTCGCATGAGATAGCTTGGCTATACATTTCATAACACCGCCCCCGGTCACGTCATATACCGTGGAGCGGTCACGGGATTTCGCATAATAGGAATATATGACCTTTTCAGGATTTTTCAAGGAGACATCACATGAGCGACTTCGAATTCATCACCTACGAGATTGACGCCGGACGGGCGCGGATCACATTCAACCGCCCGGAAAAGCGCAACGCCTTGTCGATCCCCCTACTGGAGGAATTGAACACAGCGCTCTGGGAGGCGGATAATGACAAGGGCGTGCATTGCGTCATCCTGCGCGGCGCGGGTCCGTGTTTCAGCGCTGGGTATGATTTGACGCCGACGCCGAACGCGCGTGTGGAAGGTGGCGATTCAACTCGCACCTACCGCGACGGCGGCATCTACGCCGACCCAACCATCGACGACGACATCTGGCGGCTGGAGCGCGGCCAGCGCCTGCGCATGACCCTGTTCGACATGCACAAGCCCACCATTGCCCAGGTCCACGGCTATTGCATTGCTGGGGGCACCGACATCGCACTGCTGTGCGACATGGTGATCGTCGCCGACGATGCCACGATCGGCTTTCCGCCCGCGCGCGATCTAGGGTCGCTGCCGAACCAGATGTGGCTGTATCACTGCGGCCCGCAATGGACCAAACGGTTGCTGCTGACTGGTGACACCATCACCGGCGCGGAAGCCCCGCTCATCGGCTTCGCCATGAAGTCCGTGCCCGCCGACATGCTGGAGGCTGAAGTCGAAGGTCTCGCCGACCGTCTGGCGAAGATCGATCCGGACTTGCTGTCGTCGAACAAGCGCATCGTCAATCTGGGCATGGAGCTGATGGGCGCGCGAACCCTGCAACGCCTGGCGGCGGAAAACGATGGGCGCGCCCATCTGGCGCCCGGCACAGCGGCATTTCGCCAAAACGCCAAGGAAAAAGGCCTCAAAGCGGCCCTGCAAGCCCGCGACGCCGATTTCGGCGACGGCCGCGCAAGGGTGGTTGGGCCGGAAGTGCGTGACGCGGATGGGCGATTGGTAGAGTAAGCGGGGGATGGGCGTCGTTGGCGTCGCCACTTCAACTTTTCGCGTCACATCCCTGAAGGTGGAAGCTTAGGAAGTCGATGAGGCGTCAGGAATTTGCTGGAATTAGATACTGTGCCGCCAGAATTGGCGGAACTCGCCCTCAGTCGTTCATCGGCACCGTCTCATTCCCCCCCTTGCTCGGGTCAAGCCTAGGCAAGACGGGGCGGCGGAGCCGGGCTCCGGTTCATCCCCCGCTAGGTCTCGCCGTTCAGACTCTGCCGCTGCTGGCCGTCCGCGTCGAAATTGTTGGGGCTGAGCCAGGCCTCGAAGTTAGCCTTCAACGCTGGCCATTCCGTATCGAGGATTGAGAACCAGTCGGTGTCACGGTTGCGGCCTTTATAGGTGGTGGCCTGGCGGAACCGGCCTTCATAGGTAAAGCCGAGCCGTGTGGCCGCGTTGCGTGAGGGTTCGTTGTATGAATCGCATTTCCATTCATAACGCCGATAACCCAATTCCTCGAAGACGCGCCGCATAAGCAAATACATGGTTTCGGTTGCGAGCTGCGTGCGTTGCAACGCGGGGCCGTAGTGAATATCACCAACTTCAATGCACCCAACGGCAGCGTCGATGCGCATCAGCGAGGCGACGCCCAGCGCTTTGTCTGTCGTGCGGTCAATAATCGTGTGGTATAGGCGTTCGTTGTTTGTCTCACTTTGGCGGCACCAGTCCTGGAAGGGCGTGAATTCGGTGAAGGGTTCATAGGATAAATAGGTCCACCCCACCCCCGTTTCGTCGACGGCGAAGGCGTCATATAAATCCTGCGCGTGCTTGTCGGCGTCCAGGGGCTCCAACCTGCACCAATGGCCGTCGAGGGGGCTTCTGGGGGGAAATGTCGCTGGCGTCCAGTCAGGAACAGGCGCGCCGATGGGTTGTCCCAATGAATTAGTGTGAATGGTCATTGTTTTGTGGCTCTTGAAGGTTGATGTTAACACACACTTTAACGATGGTTCTGAAGACATAGAAGGTCCAATGTGGTGGATTTTCCGGGTGCCAATTTGGATATCGGGGAAAAAGATTATGAATGATAACGAATGGATAGATCCTTACGAAGGTTTTGTTTATCAAGAGGACACGATCACAATTGCGACCGTAGATCAGAACAAGGCCTTAATTGCCTGCGGCGTCGACCCGGCGCTGTACGATGGCAAGGCCGACCCCTCGTTCTTTATATCCGAAGCGATTCGCGCGGGTGTCCGCAGCGGCATCACGTCGAACGGCAACGTCAACATGCTGCAATCCCTGGTGCAACACCGACCGGTTGTTCTGGATGAGCCCTTGCGGGTTCAAGGCCAGATCACGGCGGTGCAGGCGGTGGCGCGGGGCCGGACCATCGACACGGATGTGTGGTTCGAAGGCGCCGATGGCGCACGGGCGATAACCGCCAAACGACGGACCTTGAAGCCCGGTCCCGACAAAGCCGGTACCGTTAATGCTGGCGGCGGCGCAGGGGAACGGCCGGCACCTATTGTTGAAGACCCGTTGGCATTGAACAATGTTGGCGACCACGCCCTGACGCCAGGCGGTGTGCTGGCGTATAGCTCCGAAGGCAATAGCATCCATTTTGAGCCGGAGGCCGCGCGAAAGGCGGGGTTCCGCGCGCCGATCATCGGCGGCGGCATGGGGGTGCATTATTTGGTGGCGGCGCTCTGGGCGCATGGAGAACCCGCAGGACCCGCCGAACTCGACCTCGATATTTATTTCCGGCGCCCCGTGTTCTGGGATGATGCCTTTAGCGTGCGGGTGGATGCGGACTGGCGCGTGATTTGTCTTGAAAAGGGCGGCAAGGTCTTGACCGAAGCCCGGTTGAATAGGGTCAGTTAAACCGTGGTGAAAATTGATATAGGCAACCGTTTTTTGTTCAACCTGCTGGCCATTGCGGGGGTGGTGTTGGTGTTCTATGCCCTGGCATTTTCAGGGTTGGGCCCCGCATGGCGGGCGCAAGGCGGGCCGCTGCTGTATCTCGTCGCCGTGGCCGGGGCGGGGTTGTTGCTGGTGTCGGTCGTGTTCCTGATCGCCAAACGCACTGGCCTTGGGTCGCCCCGAATATGGTTCATCGCCCATGTGATCGCGGCGACGGTGGGATTTGTGCTGGTGTCAATACACGCCGCCGGGTCGTTTTTCGAAGCCCCCGCGGTTTTGTTGGCGGTACTGGTGGGATTGATGGGGTTGGGCGTGTGGGCGCGGGTGCGGGCGGCGAATCTTATGGCCGGAACCTTCGCGACCAAGCGCGGTGGGTTCGCAGCCGCCGACCCGGAATTGATGGGTCGAATGCGTCGCTTGATTGAAGAAAAGAGAGCCGTGCTGGCGCGTCTGGACCCGAATGCGTCGGAAGCGTTGTTTTCGGTGACGTTGGGGCATTGGCTGCGGCACCCCGGTTTGGCGGTGGCGTATCATAAGCTGGCCCGTACCGAGGAAGGCCTCGTCGGAGCGCGGCAATCCGTTGGCGCCGCGCAGGCGTGGTGGCGGTCGCTGCATATGGCGCTGGCGGGACTATTTATCGCGGGCTTGATAACCCATATTGTCGTGGTGACGTTTTTCGCAGGTTATGTCGCGGAAGGCCGGGATATTTATTGGTGGCACTTGGCGGCTTGGTAAGCAAAGGATGGTGAATTGTGACGGCTGAAGACTCGAACGCGGGTGAACGATTGTCTCTGATGATCGACATCGCGCGGTGCACCGGCTGCAAAAGCTGCGAGGTCGCATGCAAACAGGAACACGGGCTGGGCTCCGGCGTATATCGCAACAGGGTGCTGTGGCTGACGGGGGAAGCCGAAGCCGAAGCCGAAGCTGCGCCGACACCTGCGCCCACGCTCGATTTTCTCAACGTGACCTGCCAGCATTGCGAACGCCCGGCCTGTCTGCGCGCCTGTCCGGTCAGTCCCAAGGCCCTGTCCAAGGACCCGGTCACCGGCGTCGTCACCGTCAATGAAGACCGTTGCACTGGGTGTGGGGAATGCGTTGTCGCGTGCCCTTATGGTGCCATTGGTTACGACCCCATCGACCATCACGCGGTGAAGTGTGATTTATGCGCCGATCGGCGGGCCGAGGGATTGGGTCCGGCCTGCGCCAGTGTCTGTCCGGGTAAGGCGATCCAGTTCGGCAAACACGATGTTCTCGTGTCCCAGGCGGCGGATTCGGGCCGCTCAGCAGGGGAACATGACCCGTTCCTGATGGGACCGGGGACGGTTTACCTGGAACCCCTAAAGGAAGGCCCAGCGTTTTCGCTGGCGGCGTTGGCGCGCCGCAATGGCCCGGCTTTGATGGACGACCCGGACGCACGTGCCCAGATGGGAACCGATCCGACGGAATTTCCCTATCGCCATGCCCGCGCGGACCGAAAACCCAACCGGGTTGAAGCTGGTGGATGTGCGCTGTGTTTCAATTGCTGCACCACGAAGTTCCATTTTCGCGACGATAAACTGGTGCGCATTACCGGCAATGAGGAAGACCCGTTGCTGGAAGGCCGCGTCTGCCCGAAATCGCAATTATCCGTCCAACTTCACACCAGCGACAAAAGACTGACCGAACCCATGAAGCGCGTCGGCAAGCGCGGTGAGAATAAGTTCGAGCCGATTTCCTGGGATCAGGCGTTGGATGAAATCGCCGAAAAACTAAAGGCGTTGCGCGATAAATACGGCAGCGAGGCCCTCGCGCTGTTTTCTGGCACGCGGACGGGGATAATGGTTAACCGGGGTTATCTACGGCTGTTCGCGCAAATGTGGGGCACGCCAAACATCGAATCCACCGAAGCGTTCTGTTCGGCGGGCAAGAACATGGCTTATACCTTGATTCAAGGCGTGGGCGGGTCCGGTAACAGCTATACTGAAGGCGATATGGGCTCCGCCGAAATGTACGTGTTCATCGGTGATAATCAGGCTGAAACTCGCCCGGTTTATTTCGGCATGATCAACGATTGGCGCCTGCGCAACGGTGCGCGTATGGTCGCCGTCGACCCACGCTTTACGGTCACCGCCAGCAAGGCGGATGAATGGTTGGCGATCCGGCCCGGCGCGGATATGGCGCTGGGGTTGGCGTTGATCCACCATATATTCGCGAACGATTTACACGACGCCGCGTTCTGTGAATCTGATATAATGGGTTGGTCGGAATGGCGCGACTTCGTGCTGGAGAAAAACTACGACGCGGATTGGGCGGCGCCGATCACTGACCTTCCCGCTGACGCCATCCGCCGTTTGGCGACCGATATCGCCAAAGCGGATGGCTGTGTGATCTTTGGCAGTCGGGGGCTTAATCAGCATTCCAATTCCTTACAAACCAACCGCGTGTTTATGTTCCTGGCGGCGATGACAGGGAATTGGGGGCGAGCGGGTGGCGCGTATTTCAACGTTGGCGCCGGGGTGCCGATTGAGGCGAACGCGCCGATGGAGCGTCGCGGCAAGATCGAGCGTCCGAAAATCCAATCCACCCCGGTTGCTTGGGCGGACGCCATCCGCACCGGCAAGCCGTACCCGTTGAAAGGCTTGATCACCAGCAATAATCCGCTCGCCATGTGGCCGGACCAGACCAAGGCGCGCGAAGCGTTGGAAAGTTTGGATTTGCTGGTCCATGTCGAATTATTCCCGAACGAAACCACGGCCTATGCCGATTATGTTCTACCTGCGGCGACGGGCATCGAAAAAGGCGAAATAGGTCGGTCTAACGACGACCGGCGCATTGTGTGGATCGATCAAATGATGGACCCGCCGGGCAACGCGAAACCAGACGGGTGGATTTGGACGGAGCTTGGAAAACGACTCGGCTTCGACGATGTGATGAAGGAAGAATACAAGGATTCGGCCTTCTTCTGGGACGACGCGTTGATCGACAACGATCATATGCGTGGCGTGACGCAAAAACGCCTGCACAGTGTGCCCTATCGCTGGGTCCGGTTTCCCGTGGCCGATGAAACCGCGCCGGAAATCGAAACGTTGTATCTAAAAGGCACAACAGCGATTGGCAAACCGGAAGGCCATCGTTTCCCCAGCAAAAGCGGCAAGCTTGAATTCTGGTCGCCGGACATGGAGACCAAGTTCAACGGGCTTGGCCTGTCAGCGTTTCCGGAATTTTATGGGGAGCGGGAACAACTGATTGACGGACCCTACATGGAGTTGCTGGAAGACGACGGCGCCGACGGCGTAATCTCGACTCTGCGCGCCGAGCCGACGATCAATTCGCCGGGACGAATTGTGCAGCCATCTGAACACGCGCCGGGTCAGGCGCTTCGGGATGCAGGCTATGACACGGAACTGGTGACCGGGCGCCCGCCTGCACCGCAATTCCATGCCTGGACCCATTACGCGTGGCAGGCGCAGGAAATGTGGCCTGATTTATATATGCAAATTCACCCGGACAAGGCGGGCGCGTTGGGTATCGAGGACGGCAAGCGCGTGAAGGTTGAAACGTCCCATGGGGAGATTGAAGCGCGTGCCTGGGTCACCACCGGTATTCGCAAAACATCTGTGTTCATCCCCATCGGTTGGGGCGAACAACAGCCGTATCACCCGTGGCGTCCGGTGAATTATCTGACGGACAAGGCGCAACGTGACCCATTGTCGGGTCAGACGAACCTCAAAACGTATCTATGCCGGGTGTCTCCGGCCTAAGCTTGGCTGTTTCCGGTCAATCGCCGGACTGCTTCGATGATTGCGGTGGGGTCGCCTTTGTTCTGCCCGGCGATGTCATGTCCGCTGCCATGAGCGACGGAGGAGAACAGGATCGGACTGCCGATGGACAAACCGGCGGTTCGCCGTGGTGCCAAAAGCTTGGCTGGGATGTGTCCCTGGTCGTGCAACATGACGACGAAGGCGTCGACATCAGTGCGGCTTAGCATCACGTCCGCGCCGACAGGGCCTTCGACATTGATGCCCGCGCCGCGTGCAGCTTCAATGGCTGGGGCGACGATGTCCCGGTCTTCATTACCAAACAACCCGTCTTCGCCCGCATGGGGGTTCAATCCACCGACGAGTATTTTTGGTGCGCCGTCGCCAATATGGATCAGCGTGTCGTGCACGGCTTGGATGACTGCCTGCACACGATCAAACGTGATGAAGTCTAACGACTTCCGGACGCTGGCGTGCAGGGTGCAGTGGGCTATTTTAATCTTGTCGAAGCACAGCATCAAAAATACGTCTTCCGGCGCCAGGCCGGTCTCCCGCGCGACAAAGGATGGATAACCGTCAAAGTCCACTCCGGTCAGCGCGATGGATTTCTGGTTTTGCGGCGCGGCGACTACTGCTGCCGCCTTTCCATCCAGGACCGTCTTGATGGCGGTGGACGCACTATCGAGCGCGGCGAGACCGTTGGCGGCGTTGACCGCACCCAGTTCATAGGGCGCTTTGGTGAATTGGTCCCGCGCACACAATTTTACGCCCGGCTGGTTCCAATCGAATTGATCCGACGTAACTGCAATGTCAAAATTGATTGGCATGCCACAAGCGTTTGCTTGCAAATTGAGCACTACGGGGTCGCCAAATAAGACTGGCCGGCATATGTCGGTGAGCGCTGTACTCTGCGCGGCCTTGAGGCAGAGTTCGGGGCCGATCCCGCCAGGATCGCCCGTGGCGAGCGCCACGATGGGTGGTTCGGTGGTCAAATTTTGAAACTTTCCAGGCATTCCGGCGCGAATAGGTCTTCCGGCTCCAATTTACGCGCCGACAGCCCTTGTTCATGATGAATGCGCAAAAAGACATCAAGCGTATCGCGGTTTTCCGCAAACCCATACGCCCACCAATCTTTGCCAAATGTCTCGATGGTTTCCTCAACATGGGCGACGAGCCAGGGCAGCATATATTTCATTGCCGCCGTTTCAAAATAATTTTCATGCGCGCGGCGCTTGGATTCCTCGAACGCCTTGAACAGCGCCATGGCGACCCAGGGGTGTTTTTCATAGACATCGCGCCGGATGACGACAGTGTGCATGATCGGAAAGATATTTGTCTCGGCGTAATAGGCCTGTTCGACTTCCTTGTAGTCTGGGAACAATCGCCGGATTGTGCCGGGACGGCTGTCCATGGTCGTGGGCTTGCGCGCCGTGTGCAACGCGTCAATTTCACCATCGGCAAGCATTTGCGACAGGGTCTGGCCCGGCCCGATACGGTGGATGTGGAACTTCTCCGGTAATGTGATGGCGAGTTTTTCGTCGCGGTTGGGTTCTTCTTCGCCGCCGCAATAATATTCCACCGATGCCGCGTCGACGCCGTAATGGTCCGACAGAATGCCGCGAATCCACACCGGCGCGGTCATTTGATATTCCGGCGTGCCTATCTTGCGGCCAATCAAATCCTGCGGCGTTTCGATGCCGCTTTTGGTGTTCACATAAATGCTGGAATGCCGAAACATGCGTGATGGGAAAACGGGGATTGCGATAAAGGGCGAATCCTTCAACAACGACACAGTATACGACGACAGCGACATCTCGGCTACGTCAAATTCACGATAGCGCAGCATCCGAAAGAACGTCTCTTCAACGGGAAGTGTTTGGTAGATGAGATCTATGCCGTCGGGCGTGACAGTCCCGTCCGCCAAGGATCGGGTGCGGTCATAGTCCCAACACGCGAGACTCAATTTAAGTCGCTGCGCCATAGTGCGGATCTCCTGAAAATTAAACGGTGAGGGGGTCTGACCCTGGTTCCGGGAACAACCCGTGTTTTGAGCCTTCGACGAAATTCGTGTCCTTGGGCAATTCGATGGCGACGGAGCGGACCCCTTGATGTTCCGGCGCAAGGCCCTTGAACGGTTCGCCTTTTGCATTGGCGGTTGCCGCGCGGGTGAGTTCGCTGCGGGCCATTGCGATGCCGGTGTCGGTCAGGCACAAATTTTCCATGGTGCGGTTTTGGATCGAGCCCATGCTTTCCTGCAAGGACGCGTCCTGCATGGCGATGCCTTCCACGCCGCTATAGGTACGGCCTGCCTTTTGGCCTTCACGATCCATCAGGTAGTCGTTGCGCCTATTGGCAGTGGGAATGAAAGTGCCGGGCACATAGGTTACATGGATGCCTTTGCCTGCAATCATCGCGGCGCGTTCATCGGCAGTCAAATCGCGGCTGGGGTGGTAATTGATGCTCCACGCCCAGCAATTATGATCGTCAATAGGGACCCAGGCGTGCCCGCCAATTGGATGACCGGCGCGGGGGGGGATGAGACTGTACCACGGCATGATCCAGGGCGTGATGCGCCAGTAATATTGATCGTTTTCGGCATTGCGTCGCGCCCCGATCAGGATGCCGCCATCGAATGCTTCGGCCTCGAACAAGGGCATGCGGTCTTCTTCGTTGTACTGATTGCCCTTGGAGCCGGCGAATAGAGGGTCGTTTTGAAGCGCACTGCCGTGCAGCCATGACACATGGCTAGAGTCGATGCCGCCTTCCATAGCCTGCAAGTAGTTGCATTCCTGCAGGCGTTTGGAGACGTACAGCTGACCTGGTGAAACTTCGGTCCATTCCAACGCAGGTTCGGGTGGCCGTTGGCCCGGGGGTCCCATATATGCCCAAATAATTCCCGCTTTTTCTATACAAGGGTATGATTTTAGTTTGATGCGTTCGCGCGTACCGGTACTGTCGTCTTCAGAAGGAAGATCAACGCACTGGCCGGTCACGTCGTACTTCCAACCGTGATAAGGGCAGCGAATGCCGCATTCTTCGTTCCGCCCATACCACAGTGAGACGCCGCGATGCGCACAAAATTCGTCGATCAAGCCTAACTTGCCTTCGGTGTCGCGAAAGGCGATCAAGTTTTCGCCCATCAACCGTGCCCGCACTGGGGAACAGTCTGGTTCAGGCAATTCGCTAGACAATAGGAAGGGTGCCCAAAACCGGCGCATGAGACCGCCCATGGGCGTGCCTTGGTCCGTTGAACACAGGAATTGGTTACGTTCCTCTGACAGCATCCACGACCCCCTATCGTAAATCACAGATCAAAATTTCGTTGATGAAAGCTGCCTTTGTAAAACCCGCGGCGGGAAGAGTTTGCAAACCCGATGAAATTCAGCTTTCCTTGAGACAGCATTTAACGGGAGAATAAGATGACTCTAAAATCCGCACAAGGCCCATTGGTTGGCGTAAAAATTATTGAATTGGCGGGGATTGGACCGGGACCTTTATGTTCGGCTCTGCTGGCCGATATGGGGGCGGATATCCTGCGTATCGACCGCCCGGCACCCGCCGATATTGGCGGCCCGCGCCCGGCACGTGCCGATGTTGCGCGGCGGGGACGATATTCGGTTTCCGTCGATCTCAAAAATGCGCAGGGTGTGGATACAATTTTGCGATTGGCGAAAAATGCCGACGCCATTCTGGATCCGTTCCGGCCCGGCGTGACAGAACGGCTGGGCCTTGGGCCGGATGACGTATTCGCCCGCAACAAGCGGATCATCTATGGCCGCATGACGGGGTGGGGACAGGACGGTCCGCTCGGCCAGGCGGCGGGGCATGATTTGAACTATCTGGCGATCACCGGTGTCTTGAACGCCATTGGCCCGAAAGAAATGCCGGTGCCGCCGTTGAACGTGGTCGCCGATATGGGTGGCGGTGCAATGTTCTTGGCGGTAGGCGTGCTTGCGGGGATTATCGAAGCCCGGCAATCCGGCAAAGGACAAGTGGTGGACGCCGCCATGGTCGAAGGTTCGGCCTATCTGGGCATGGGGCAGTTCGGCATGGTAGCGACGAATGCGCGCGTCAACGAACGCGCCGCCAATTCGACTGATGGCGGATCGCATTTTTACCGGTGCTATAAAACAAGCGATGACAAATTTGTATCCATCGCCTCCATAGAACGAAAATTCTACGCTAATTTGTTGGACAAACTGAATCTGAACCCCGCTGATTTGCCGGAACAGCACGACGAATCGACGTGGCCCGATATGGCCACGAAATTTGAAGGCATTTTTCGACAAAAAACTCAAATCGAGTGGACGGAAATCATGGGCGATACCGATATTTGTTACGCCCCGGTGTTGGACTTCGAGGAAGCACCGAGACATCCGCACAATGTTGCGCGCGGTAATTTCGTCGAAGTGGATGGCGTGGTGCAGCCGCGTCCCGCGCCCCGGTTCAGCCGTACGCCATCCGCAGTGCAATCCGCGCCACCGGTCGTCGGCGCCGACACGCGCACAGGTTTGGCATCCTGGGGCTTCAGTGACAGCGAGATAGATGAACTGGAAGCCCGAAAAGCGATTGGCTGGCAAGGTTAAGGGGACGTGGATTTCGATTTCAATGACGAACAGCGGGAAATTCGTGATCTGATTCGGCGTGTCGCGGTGGACAAGATTGCGCCGCGCGCTCGTGAGATCGACGCCTCGGCGGAATATCCCCAGGATATGTTTGATTTGTTGCGGGAACTGGGCCTGTTCACATTGCCGTTTCCCGCTGAATTCAACGGATCGAACTCCATGTTGTCCGCCTGCGTTGCGGTCGAGGAATTGGCGCGGGTTTGCTACAATACGGCTTACCTTCTTGTCGTTCAGTGGACGCCTTTTGGCGCGATTTTAGCGGGAGGGACGGACGCGCAGAAGCAACGCTATTTGCCAGGTCTGGCATCGGGGGCATTGCGCGCAGCGTTTTCCCTGACCGAACCGCAAAGCGGATCGGATGTAGCTGGCATTCAAACCCGTGCCGAGCGTTGCGATGGAGGGTATCGCCTAAACGGCGGCAAAATCTGGTGTACGAATTCACCAGTGTCCGATTTCATCTTGGTCGCGGCGAAGTCAGGCGGAGAGGCCGCGCGTGGCGTCATTAACTTCTTTATTGTTGAACCCGGCATGGAGGGGTTTGAGATCGGCGCCAAGGAAGACAAGATGGGCGCGCGTGGCATTCCATCCTGCGCCTTGTTTTTTGACGATGTGTTCGTACCGGAAGAAAACCGGTTGGGCCCCGAAGGCGCTGGCTTCAAGATTGTCATGGAGGCGCTGAACCTGTCACGGCCCATCATTGGTGCGCGCGGGGTTGGGTTGGCCCAGGGCGCGATGGATCACGCGACCCAGTTCGTCAAAAACCGCCAGGCATTCGGCCAGACGGTCAGCGACTTCCAAGGCGTTCGGTGGATGCTGGCGGATATGGCGATTCAGACCGAAGCCGCGCGTAATCTGGTGTACAAAGCCGCCGCTGCAGTTGACGCGGGCGTGCGCGGACCGGAATTGGGATCGATGTCCGCCATCGCAAAATGCCACGCGACCGACACCGCGATGGCGGTTGCGGAAAACGCCGTGCAATTGTTTGGCGCGGCGGGTATTTCCAACGAATATCCTATCAACCGGTATTTTCGTGATGCCAAGGTTTTACAAATTGTCGAAGGCACCAACCAAATACAACGCAACATAATTTCGCGGACATTGTTGAAGTAACCGCTAAAGCAAGGAGAGCAAAACCATGGAAACTGTGGGCCTGGGCCTGTATTTCGAAGATCTGCCCGTCGGCAAAACCTTTAAGACAATTGGACGGAGCGTGACGGAAGCGGATATCATCAATTTCGTTAACGCCACCGGTATGGTCGAGGTACTGTTTACTAATCTGGAGTTTCTGGCGGAAGAATCCGATATCAAGGGTCGCCCGGCGCCGGGCGCGCTTGGCTATACTTTCGCTGAAGGTTTGCTTGTGCAGTCGACGATGCAGCACACCGGGTACGCCTTCCTTCATATGGAGATGGAGATCAAAGCCCCGGTGTTGGCGGGTGATACGATCCATGTTGAATGCGAGGTCATCGAGTCGCGGCGCAGCAAGAGCCGTCCGGGACGCGGCCTTGTCCGCACACGCAACAACGTTGTCAATCAAGATGGGACGGTGGTCATCGTCTACACACCGTTGCGGATGGTGAAGTGCCGTAGCGATAGTGAATAAGTACAGACTATAAATCGGAGGCATAACCATGGCGTTACCCTTGGAAGACCGTTTGAAGGTCGGCGTTCAGACAATTCACCGGCGCACCGAACCCGCTGTCGGGGTCTGGGAGCCTCGGATCGACCAGCTTGTCGAAGTCGTCGAATTGGTCGACCGTTGCGGGTATGATTCACTCTGGATGGGTGACCATGTGTCTTTTCCCATTCCAATGATGGACCCGCTGTTGATGATCGCCCAGGCTGCGGTGGTGAGCCGCCGATTGACCTTTGGAACGGGGGTTTACCTGTTGCCGTTGCGCCATCCGGCACCGGTGGCGAAACAGGTGTCTACTCTAGATCATTTGACCGAAGGCCGCTTCATTTTCGGCGTTGGCGTAGGCGGTGAATTTCCCAAGGAATATGAACTGTGCGGTGTTCCGATCAACGAACGCGGCGCGCGGTTGAGCGAAGGCATGAAGGTTCTGCGCAAATTATGGTCGGGCGAGCCGGTGTCACATGAAAGCAGGTTTTATAACTTTGATGGCATCCCCATGCAGCCTCCTGGACGTCAGCCAGGCGGGCCGCCAATTTGGGTGGGTGGTCGGTCGGATGCGGCGTTGCGCCGCGCCGGTCGTCTCTCAGATGGCTATGTGTCTTATGTTATTACGCCGGATATGTTCGTAAGCGCACTGGAAAAAATCGAAGTGGCGGCCCAGGAAGCTGAGCGGAAAATTGATGCTTTTGGGACGGGACATTTGTTGTTCATGCGCATCGACGACACCTATGAAAAAGCGCTCGATGTTGCGACTGAAACTCTGAGCGTGCGTTACGCAATGGATTTCCGCAAAGCGGCCCAGCGTTACGCCGCGTTGGGAACACCGGCGCAGGTCTCGGAGAAAATTCGTGAATTCCATGCGGCGGGCGTCCGCCACATCATGCTCGATCTGTTGGGACCTTATGAAGAACGCAGCGCACAGATTGAACGGTTCGCGGCGGAAGCGCTGCCGTTGCTAAATGATTTAAGGTGACACACATGAGTGCAATCGAAATTCGTCCCATCTCCGGTGCCTTGGGCGCGGAAATCAGCGGTGTTGATTTGTCCCAGGATTTGGACCCATCGATTGTTGATAAACTCAAGGACGCCTTTCACGAACACCTTGTTGTCTTTTTCCGTGATCAGCCAATTTCATCAAATCGATTTTTGACCTTTGCTGGGCTGTTTGGCGAGGTTATTCCCTATCCGATGTTGGAAGGGTTGGACAATTACCCCAAGATTGTGCCGGTTTTGAAATTGCCGGGGGAAACCACGAATTTTGGTGGAATTTGGCATACGGATACGGCGTATTTGGAAAGCCCACCAATGGGATCAATTTTGATCGCACGGGAATTGCCACCCACGGGCGGCGACACCCTGTGGTCGAACATGTATCTGGCCTATGAGACCCTATCAGATGGCTTGAAACGCATGTTGGGCGAGTTGACGGCATTGAACACCTCAGCCAAGGGGGCTGCCGCTAAAACACGGGAAGACCGACGCAAGACGGCGGCGATCGATGGGGCAGGGGTTATCCCGGAAGCCGTTCACCCTGTGGTTCGCACGCACCCTGTGACTGGACGTAAGGCATTGTATGTGAATTTTGGGCACACGACCCGGTTCGCCGGCATGACCGAAGCCGAGAGCGCGCCAATTCTGGAATATTTGTTTGCGCATCAAACTAGGCCGGAATTTACCTGCCGGTTTTCATGGCGGGAAGGCGACATCGCGTTTTGGGATAATCGCGCGACCCAGCATTTACCGCTAAACGATTACCACGGTTATAAGCGGTTGTTGCACCGAATTACGCTGGCGGGGGATCGCCCGGTTTAAATTTGACAGTTTTAACCGCGACTGGCGCGTCGCGCAGCGGTGTCTTGGATACCCGCGGTCATGCCGCCATCCACGGGCAAGGACGTGCCCGTGATCATGCCTGCATCCGCTGAGGCCAGGAACAGGGCCGCATTAGCGATGTCGATGGGTTGCGCGACGCGTCCCAGCGGGATCGACTGACCGGATTTCGCCACCGATTCGTCTTTTTGCGCCTGGGTCCAATCCTCTGACATGAAGCCGCGAACCATTGCGGTGTCGGTGGAGACCGGGCACACGGCGTTGACGCGAATATTTTCTGATGCCAATTCCAACGACAGGCCTTTCATTAATCCAATAACGCCATGCTTGGTCGCGGTGTACGGCGTCAAATACGGTCGCGCGCTGATCCCTTGTAGGCTGGAGGTGTAGACGATCGCCGCGCCGCCCTCCAAGGATGATGCGCTGTCCCGCAGTGCTGGCAGAGCCGCTTGAGTCATCCGGAATGGACCGGTTAAATTGACGCTGATGATCTGTTCCAACTGGTCGTCACTAATGTTTTCGAACCGGCCGCCGGATCCGATCCCAGCATTGTTGTACAGGATATCCAGCCTGCCGAACCGTTCCACCGCCAAGGCGACGGCGGCTTCGTTGTCGTCGCGACTCCGGTGGTCGACATGGGCATACACGCACGCATCGCCCAATTCCGTTGCGATAGGCTCGCCTGCTGTATCATTAATATCACCGATGACAACTTTTGCGCCTTCAGCCACGAACAATCTCGCTGCAGCGGCACCGATGCCTGACGCACCGCCGGTGATGATAGCTACTCTGTCCTGCAGACGTCCCATTAATTAAACCTATGCAACCTGTTGGTGGACGGGGACCTCGACGTTGAGAAACTTCGCCGCGTTCAAGCCTAATAATTTGGCGCGCTGAGTATTATTAAGCATGCCCATTGTGCGTTCGATGGCTTCGGCGGAATGTGGCCAAGTGCCTTCATGGTGGGGATAATCGTTCGCCCACATGAAGTTATCGATTAGGTTATAGCTTTCGGCCAAATGCAGACCGGACGGGTCTTCCTGGAAACTCGCATAGCCATGATTGCGGAAATAGTCGCTGGGTAGGCCCTGTAATTTCGGGCGCGTCCACATGTGGTGCTTGCGATGTGCTTCGTCCATGGCGTCCAACAACCAGGGAATCCAGCCGATGCCCGCTTCTATGGTTGCGAAATTCAAGCCGGGGAAGCGCTCTAATACGCCTGATGCACATAAATTTGCTACGGGCTCAATAGTGGGCGAGAGGGAATGCGTGACGTAGTTGATGATCGCGCCGCCGTTGCCACGTGACGCGCGCGGATCGCGCCCGGTCGAGACATGAAAGGTCATTGGCATGTTGGTTTCTTCCAACAGCGCCCACATGGGATCAAAATGGGGCAAGTTGTAATTTACATGATCGATGTCATGCGCACCCCACATTGGTTTGCATGGTAGCGTCACTGCCTTAAACCCAAGTTTTGCGCAGCGCGTAATTTCTGCCAAGGTGCCTTCGAGATCGCCTGTCGACATTGCGGCGGCGGGCACGAAATTGTTGGGATGGGAGGAATATTGTTCCCATGCCCAATTGTTCCAGACCCGGCATTGCGCTGTTGCAAAGACCGGATCCGGCGTCGCCCACATGCCAAGGCCCTTGTTTGGGAATATCAGTTCGACATCGATTCCGTCTTCCTTGTTATCTATAATACGCTTTTCAATGTCAGCTCCAGCCTTGGCGCGCAACTGATCCTCGCCTTCGAAGCTGGAGATACGCAACCGGTCGGGTCGGTGACCTTCTGAGACGCGCCACTGGACGCCATTTTCATCGGTTTCCACGTGGGGCACCCGGTCGCGGTATTCTGGCTCGATTTGCGTTGCCCATAAATCAGGGGGTTCGTTAGCATGGCAATCCGCGGAGACAATAAAATATTTCTTTGGGGAATCCGCGCGCGGTGACATTTCCCATCCGCTGTCACCAGGGGTTTCCAGGCGCCAAAGATTTTGTTCGTTGATTTGAAAATCATCCATGGTTTCTCTCCGCTCTATGTATTGTTAGACCTGCCGATTAGCTATATTGCCACTGCAACAGCGTGAAAGCTGGGTCGTTGTCTTTGTGATGTTCGAGCACGGCATTTACGGGCGCGCCGATGCGGACTTCCTGTTCTGGATCGCCCAGCAAATTGCCGATCATCCGGATGTTGCCGTAATCCCGCAATTCCACCAGCACTACGATGTAGGGACCCTGGTTGCTCAAAGCTGAATGGACCGGATGCCAGACTCGTTCCCAGCTATAAATGTGACCATTACCTTCAACTTTGGTCCAGGTCAGGTCAAACGAATGGCATTTGTGGCACATCCATTCCGGACCCCATTGCCAGTTCTGGCATTTGTCACAGCGTTGCACGAGAATTTCGTTGTTTTGCAGACCTTCCCAATAGGGTTTGCTTAACCCGTCGGCTTCAGGGACTGGGGCGGGCAGGCCTTCGTCGAGATAGTAAGCGCGTTCCGACATTATAATGTGGCCTCCGTACCAAAAATTGAACTGCTGACCGGCGTCACCATGGGGCCGGAACAAACGATGGAAACATCGACATCGGCGACTGGGTTGGGCGAGTCTCCGCGAATTTGCCGGATGGCCTCCAATTGAAGCTCTAGTCCGTGCATGTAGCATTCCGCCAAATTGCCGCCGCTGGTGTTCAACGGCATCTTGCCCGTTGGTGCCAACAAATTATCGACCTTTAAGAAGTCGTTGGCTTCTTCGGCGGCGAAAAAGCCGTGCTCGACCAGGCTCATCAGAACGCCGCCCGTGAAGTTTTCATAGCTTTGCACCACATCGACATCTTTGGGCGTGACTTGCGCCATTTCGAACAGGTGCGGCGCAACGCTGGCGAAGCTTGAACTGGCGTAGTTTGGCGCGTTATGGGAAGGCGCGGCGCAACGGTGGTCCGACCCTGACGAGACGCCCAGTACGTAAGACGGTTTATGCGGTAAATCTTTCGCCCGTTCGGCGGGCACGATGATCATCGCTGCCGCACCGTCATTTTCCATACAACAGTCGAACAACTTGAATGGTTCCACGATCCAACGTGAATTATCGTATTTTTCCTCGTCCAGCGGGCGACCGTTCATGACCGCGCGCGGATTGTTTTGCGCGTGGTGATAGGACGCCATTGCGATGGCGCGCTGGGCTTCCTGACGCACCCCGTGATCATGCATGAAGCGCATCATTTTCATGGCGAAGCGTTGCGCTGGGGACAATAATCCATATGGACTGGCCATGGCTAGGTCGCCAGAAATCGTCGGGACCTGCGGGCCGCGTCCAAACCGTGCGAACTGGCCTTGCGCTAGGGCGCGGAATACAACGACGCAATCGGCCATGCCGCCGGCCACCGCCGCCGATGCGTTGCCAACCGCAGCTGATCCGCCGCCGCCGCCGCCGCCCCATTGCATGTTGGAGAAGCGCAGCTCTTTCGTGCCAAGCGCCGCGGCCAATCGAGACGGGTCGTTCCGGTCATTGGAGTAGGATGAAAAGCCATCGATTTCGCGCGGGTCAATCCCGGCGTCTTCGCAGGCGGCCAAAATAGCCATCAACGCCAGTTTGAATTCCGATTCCGGCGCTTGGCCATGTTTGTAATAAGTTGTTTCGCCGATTCCGGCGACAGCGGTTTTACCACGCAGCGTACGTTCGCCCATAAGATTTCGATCCGTTCTTGTCGTTTTGCTGGATAAAACAGTAGCCCAAGGATTTTCGGGGGTAAAGGTTGCTCGCCCCATAATTTATAGATACTGGAATGTGAATGCACGGGCCTTCCGCTTTGAGCCGCCGCCGCGCCCGTGTTAAAGCTCGTCGCGTAATTTCAAATCAAAATGGATAACTAACGGATGAGCATGTCGACAGAGACACCCAAGGTGATAACTACGCTGGGGATTGGCTTTTTTGAAAAATGGCTGACGGTGTGGGTTGCGCTTTGCATCATTGTAGGCATTGGCCTAGGTAATTTCGCGCCCGAGGCGTTCGAAGTCCTGGCCGGGTGGAAGTATGCGTCGGTCAATCTGGTTGTGGCGGTGCTCATCTGGGCGATGGTCTATCCCATGATGGTCGCCGTTGATTTCGCCAGTCTGCGCCATATTGGCGACCGGCCAAAGGGATTGGTTGTCACCATCGTGGTGAATTGGTTGATCAAGCCGTTCACGATGGCGGCGTTGGGCGTGTGGTTCTTCGAATACATCTTCGCCGATTTAATCGCGCCGAAGGATGCACAGGAATATATCGCGGGATTGATCTTGTTGGGCGCCGCGCCTTGCACGGCGATGGTGTTCGTCTGGTCGCAGCTTACGCGCGGCGATCCCGCCTATACGCTGATGCAAGTGTCGGTCAACGATGTCATCATGATTTTCGCTTTCGCGCCCATCGTCGCCTTCTTGTTGGGCGTCACGGATATTACGGTGCCGTGGAAAACGTTGTTGCTGTCGGTTGTGTTGTATGTGGTGATTCCGCTGGCGGCGGGCGCCGCGACAAGGTGGTTGATTGTGTCGCGTACAGACAACGCGCGCGAGGGCGATGTCGCCGTGTCGCGCTTCACCGACCGAATCAAGCCTTACTCCATCGTGGGATTATTGGCGACAGTGGTATTGCTGTTCGGGTTCCAGGGGCATGTAATTCTGGATCGTCCCCTGTTGATAGGCTTGATAGCCGTGCCGCTTGTGCTGCAGTCCTATGGCATATTCATCGTCGCCTATGTGGCGGCGTGGGCGTGGCGGATACCGTTCAACGTCGCGGCACCATGCGCCCTGATAGGCACGTCGAATTTCTTTGAACTAGCGGTGGCGGTGGCGATAAGCTTGTTTGGGTTGGACTCGGGTGCCGCCTTGGCCACGGTGGTTGGCGTCCTGGTGGAAGTCCCGGTCATGCTGTCGCTGGTCGCATTGGCCAACCGGACGCGTAACCTGTTTCCCGCAACCTGAAGGAACGCCGGTTTGTTTGGCCTGCCATTCGAGATGCTCTTATTCCTTTGCGGTGCGACGGTGCTCGCGGCCACGCTGCAAACGGCGACAGGTATCGGCTTTGGTTTGATTGCGGGGCCGTTTGTGTTGATGGCTATACAAGGACGCGACGCCATCGAAGTCACCGCGTTGTTGAGCCTATTGATCACCTTGGTTCTCGCGCCGAAATTACTGCCTGACGTCAATCGGCGGGACTTAGTGAATTTGACGATTGGGTGCGCCGTGGGTTTGCCCGCCGGGTTGCTGGTCTATCTGTATGCCGATGCGTTTTATTTGAAGCTGGGCGCGGCGATAGTGATCTTAATGGTTCTGGGCATGATGTTTTTTCCGATTCGCGCAGCCGCCGGGCACACAGGAAAATTTGAACGGTCCGGTGGCGTGCTGGCCGGGGTGGCGGCGGGCGTGTTGGGCACCTGTTTGGCGATGCCAGGGCCAGTGGCGGCGGTTTTTCTGGTTCGCCAGGGCCGGGGCAAAGCCGTTGTCCGGGCGACAATGTTGACGTTCTTCGTCTTCGCGTTGGGCGCGGCGCTGGCGTTGCAAGTTATTGTCGATGGGCTGCCCACCAGGGTTATGGAGGTTTCCGCGGTTCTGGCCCCGGCCTGTATCGTTGGCCTTGTTATGGGCAATTATTTAGTGACGAGGGTGAGTGAAAAGGCATTTCAGCGACTGCTGCAAGTGGTCCTTGCAGGGACGGTGTTGAGCTTGCTGGTGTCGTCATACGGCGACTTAAATCTTTAAGCGAGCGCTTGCACCCAAAACACATACATGGCCTCGAATGCGTCGGAATTTTCACCTTCGAAGGCGATCCAGGCGTCTAAGTCGCCCAGCGCATTGTGGCCTTTGGCGTCGATAAACCGCGTGGTTGTCGCAGGGCTGGCGTCGAAACATAAAAATCGCAATCCCTGCTGGTCGATAAAGTCGCGGATTTCGAGCAGGGTCAGCGGAATTTCGTGGACGTTGAACAGCAGATCCCGAAGGTTCGATAGGGTGTTGAAATCGGCCGATTGGATGATGGATCTCTCGAAGTCGTTTTGCGGCGCGCAGATCATGTTGTGGCGTAAGGTTCTAATCATGTCGTCGCTGGGAGGCTCGGTGTGGTCCAGCCCGGCGCGGTATTTTGACAATCCAGCCCGCGCTGACGCGCTGTAGACTCCGACCGCCATCAAACCTCTCGGTTTTAAAACGTTAAGCAACTGCCGCCAGCTTTCCATCGGATCGGCGGTATGGTGCAGCACGCCGATGGATTCGATGATGTCGAACGTTCGATCCAGGCTATCGATGTCCAGAATATCGCCCTGGGCGAGGGTCAGATTTTTCACTGCAAAGGTCTTTGTCATACGCGCCGCATAGGACAGGCTCGTGCGGCTTAGATCAACGCCTAGGACCGACGATTTGGGGCCATATCCCAACGCCGAAACAATGGCGTGCTGGCCGGTGCCGCACCCCGCGATCAGGACACCGGGTCTCTTTATTCTATGTAGCCGGTTATCGTTGGACAGGCTGCGCGCCATGGTAAGCCGTCCGCTGGCTTCGGGAACATTTAGGCTGGTCCAGCGGGGATAGGGGGCGTTGGCGTATTGCGCGCCGACTTTCATAGACACTTCATCGGTGATGGTGCCAAATGTCGGAATCGAATGGGCCTCGTCGTCTGTGTAGTTTGCACCTTCATAGAGAGCGTTAAGCATGGATTTGGCGGCGCCCGAAGGCAAGTTTTCCAATCCCGCCGTTTCGGAATCGCTTTGCAGCCAAACGGCTTCGTTCAATTCTACCTGCCGGGTTATTGCCAATGCAATGCTCGCTACTGGCGTATTTTTCAATCGTTCTGGTTTTTGAAGAAGTTTCGTGCGCACGGCTATCAAGAGTAATTCCAAATTGAATGCCTGCACGGTGTCGGTTTCCAGTGCAGTGATAAACAACGCGTCGTCTGCGATCTCCTCGGCGGCGTCGAGAAACAACCCCGCGGCAATATCCCACGTCCCAGTTTCACCGGCGCCTATGATCTTGATCAAGGGCCAGCGGCTCATGGCTTTGAACATCGCGATCTGCGCGAGTGACGCCCGATCCACCGTCGGGTTATTGAGAAGATTCAACAAGCCCGGTTCGGAGAGGCTCGATACGTTAAAATCAGCATAGGTTGCGGCCAAGTTCGACGCCGTGCGCAACACCAGTCGTGCGTTGACGCCAGTCCCGATCCGATCGAGCAGCATTTCCAGAGCAGCTTGGGGATCGCCTGCACGCTCCAGCGAAATCGCATGTTGGGCTACCGCCAAGGGGGTCGCCCGACGGTGGTTGAAGTTGCGTGAAGGCTCATGGTCAGTCATCGCACGCAGACTAACATCGTGGGCGCGTGCGTCCATGATGGGTGCTTTTGATAATTTTAAAGGGTGATTGTGTGAAAAAGTTGTCCGGACCCATGATTTGGGTGTTTTTTTTAAAACTCGGCGAATAGCTTAGGCCCCGAACATTTTTATGAATATGAAAAGGTATGGCGAACACCATGGCGGAAGGTGCAAAACTAGCGGTCGATATTGGCGGAACTTTTACCGATGTCGTGGTAGAATGGGCGGGACAACAAAAAAGCATCAAGGTGCTGACGACGACCCAGGCGCCCGAAGAAGGCGTGATCGAAGGCGTTCGTGCGGTTTTGGACACTGCGGGTGTGACGCCTGAATCGGTCCAACTGGCGATCCATGGCACGACGCTCGCCACCAATGCGTTGATTGAACGAAAGGGTGCGAAGACGGCGTTGATCACGACGGACGGGTTTCGGGACTCTATCGAAATCGCCTACGAGCACCGATTCGACCAATATGACTTGTATATGGAGCGCCCGCCGACCTTGACGCCGCGTCATCTACGTTTTGGCGTGCCGGAACGCGTGGCTGCGGACGGTTCGGTGTTGATGGGCTTGGATGAGGCGGCGTTGAAGGCTTTGATCCCGGTGTTGGCGGCGGAAAACGTTGAAGCCTTGGCGATCTGTTTTCTGCATTCCTACATAAACGCCGACCATGAATGCCGCGCCCGGGAAATTTTATCAGTGGGATTGCCGGATGTGCCGATTACGTTGTCGTCCGATGTCTGTCCCGAAATTCGCGAATACGACCGTATGTCCACGACCTGTGCCAACGCCTATGTCCAGCCTTTGATGGCGGGATATCTGCAACGTCTGGCGGATGCTCTTGAGGTGATGGGCGTAAAATGCCCGCTGTTGTTAATGATGTCGAGCGGCGGCGTCACGACGGTGGAGACCGCGATGGCGAATCCCATTCGTTTGGTGGAATCTGGGCCTGCGGGTGGCGCGATCCTGGCCCAGCATATCGCGGCGGAAAATGGGCTTGCTAAGGTGTTGTCGTTTGATATGGGCGGGACGACGGCGAAGATCACTCTGATCGACGATCAGCAACCGCAATTGTCGCGTTCGTTCGAAGTGGCGCGGATGCACCGGTTTCTTAAAGGCAGTGGCCTACCGATTCGAATTCCGGTTATCGACATGGTAGAAATTGGCGCTGGTGGGGGTTCCATCGCGAGCCTTGATGAATTGAACCGCATATTCGTTGGTCCGGAAAGCGCAGGATCAACGCCAGGTCCGGCCTGTTATGGCCAGGGCGGTACGGCGGCGACGGTGACCGACGCGGATGTCATTATTGGGCGTATTGACCCGATGCATTTCGCGGGCGGCAAGGTGACATTGGACATCGATGCCGCGGCCAAAGCCGTAGATGCGTCTATAGGCGGCGCGCTGGGCGTTTCCATCATGGCGGCGGCGGCGGGGATCGACGAAATCGTCAACGAGAACATGGCTAACGCCGCACGGGTTCACGCCATTGAAAACGGCAAGGAAACGCATGGCCGGACGCTGGTAGCGTTTGGCGGTGCCGCGCCGTTGCACGCGGCGCGGTTGGCGGAAAAACTGGGAGTTGAGCGCGTGATCGTGCCGAGGGGCGCTGGCGTCGGGTCGGCGGTCGGCTTCTTGCGGGCGCCAATTGGGTATGAAGTGGTGCGCACCCGCTACATGGATATGCGCAACTTCGACGCCGCGCGGATTAACTCGGTTTTCGAAGAAATGCGCGCTGAAGCCGAAGCGGTGGTTCGGACCGGCGCGCCAATCGGTGATTTAACCGAAACTCGCACTGCCTTTATGCGGTATCGCGGGCAGGGTCATGAAATTACGGTAGATTTGCCGATTAGAGCTTATCAAGCGGAAGACGAAGGTATGTTCCAGAACGCCTTCGACGAGTCCTACAAGGAGCTGTTCTCGCGGATCATTCCGAACCTGACCGTGGAAGTTTTGACCTGGACCTTATCGCTCTCCACGGATCCGTCCTTGCCCAAACCGGTAGAGGCGCCATCGGCGTCGGCGCCGGGCGTCCCACAAGGGGAACGCACCGTCTTCGACGCTGTGTCGGGCCAGAACGTGATGACGCCGGTGTATAGTCGAACATCGCTTGAACCTGGCGCGACATTGGCGGGACCGGCGATCATCGTTGAAGATGAAACATCAACTCTGGTAACGGCAGGGTTTGACGCCGCCATTAACAGTTTGGGACAGATTGTGTTGACGAAGAAAGGCGCCGCCTCATGAGTGAAATGGATCAAATCAGGTTTCAGGTTATGTGGAACCGCTTGTTGTCGGTGGTCGAAGAACAGGCCCAAACCTTGGTGCGCACCGCGTTCAGCACATCGGCGCGTGAAGCCGGAGATGTGTCGGCAGGGGTCTTTGATTTGGACGGCCAGATGTTGGCGCAGGCGGTGACTGGAACGCCGGGGCATATCAATTCGATGGCCCGTGCGGTGATCCATTTTCTGAAAGTGTTTCCAAGCGACACGATGCAGGAGGGCGATACCTACATCACCAACGATCCCTGGAAGGGAACCGGGCATTTGCACGATTTTACCGTGGTTTCCCCGACCTTTAAGGATGGCGTAATGGTGGCATTGTTTGCTTCCACCAGCCATGTGGTGGATATCGGCGGTATCGGGCAGTCGCCGGACGGAAAACAGATCTATCATGAAGGGTTGTTCATCCCCATCATGCCGCTGGCGACGCGTGGGGTAATGAATGAATGGCTGTTGAATTTGGTGCGCGCTAATGTCCGCGAACCGGTACAGGTCGAAGGCGACATTTATGCGCTGGCGGCGTGTAATGAGACCGGATCGCGCCGGTTGTTGGCCATGATGCGGGAATATGACTTGGAGTCGCTGGATGAACTGGGCGCACATATCATCGACACCAGCCGTGTCGGCATGGAAAAGGCGATTAACGACATGCCGAAAGGGTCCTGGACCCACACCATGCGTATCGACGGGTACGAATCGCCGATTGATCTGACGGCGACATTGACCATCGGCGACGGTGAAATCGTCGTTGATTATACCGGGTCGTCGGGCACGTCGTCTTACGGCATTAATTGTCCGATGTGTTACACGGAAGCCTATACCGCATTCGGCGTTAAATGTGTCGTGGCTCCAAAAATTCCCAACAATGCGGGAACGCTGGACGCGATCAAGGTGACCGCCCCGGAAAACACCATCGTCAATGCGCCGCACCCCCATGCGGTCGTGGCGCGCGCGACCATCGGCCATATGCTGCCGGATGTCACCTTTGGGTGCTTGCATCAGGCGATGCCTGATGTGGTGCCGGCGGAAGGCACGTCGAATTTGTGGACGGTCAAACTGGGCGCCGGGCATGGCATGACGATGACCGGGTCGAATGAGGGGACGTGGACGCCGTTCATGGTCAACAGTTTCCACAGCGGTGGCGCGGGCGCGCGCCCGCGCCAGGACGGATTGTCGGCGACACCGTTCCCCAGCGGCGTCCGCAATGTACCTGTTGAAATTACTGAAGCGATCACGCCGGTGGTGTTTTGGCGCAAGGAGTTCAGACAAAATTCAGGCGGTCCGGGGAAGCGGCGCGGTGGATTGGGACAGACTATGGAAATCTCCAACCGTGAAGCGGCGCCGTTTGGTATTTTCGCCACCTTTGAACGGGTCCATTATCCCGCGCGTGGTCGTGAAGGCGGAGCGCCCGGTGCCAATGGCCGGGTCCGGCTGGGTTCTGGGACTGATTTGAAAAACAAAGGCTTCCAGATGATCCCGGCGGGCGACCGCCTGATTATCGAAATGCCCGGCGGCGGCGGTTATGGCGGGGCGATGGATCGAGATCCGGAAAGCGTTGCGGCGGATGTGAAAAGCCAACTCATTTCCCCTGAAGCCGCGGCGGCGGATTACGGCGTCATCGTGTCGGTGGACGGTGTTTTGGACGGAGTGGCGACGGTGGCAAAACGCCAATCGACGTGATTAGATGAGATGATCAGAAAAGGATCGCAGAAATGGCAAATGAAATTGAGCCGGTATCCGGACCCCAAGTGTGGCGGGGCTCTGATATGGAAGGGCGCGTGAATGAATGGCGTCAGGAAATGACACCGGAACATATCACCGAACTAGACGCTGCGGTTGAGGCGGTTTTGGAGAGTGGGCAGGACATTGTCGATATCCGCAAGGATGACTTTCCACTGCCGAGCCTTGGTAAGATTCTGGATAAAATTCGCGGCGATGTTCTGTCGGGTCGGGGTTTTTCCTTGTTGGGTGGCGTTCCGGTGGATCGCTACGATATCAAGCGCTCTGGAATTGCCTATTTCGGCATTGGGGCGCATTTCGGAGAACGGGTGTCGCAAAACGCCAAAGGTCACGCGTTGGGTCATGTGCGCAATCTTGGTTTTGATTACGGTCGGGCGTTGACGCGCGGCTATCAGACGAATTCGCATTTGCCTTACCATACGGACGCGTCGGATGTGGTGGCTTTGCTCTGCTTGCAACCCAGTATATCCGGCGGTCTCAGCAGCATCATTAGTTCTGGGGCGCTGTTTAATGAAATCAGGGAACGCCGCCCCGACTTGCTCAAGGTGTTGATGGAGCCGTTTTATCGCGACCGGCGGGATGAAATTCCCGCAGGCAAGAAACCTTGGTACATCATCCCCGTGTTTAATTTCCACGACGGAAAATTGCTGACGACCTATGTCCGCAGCACGGTCATGAAAGCGCAACGTTTCCCGGAAGCGCCGCGGTTGACCGACGCTCAGATCGAAGCGATGGATTTCGTGGATGAAGTGACCCAGGATCCGACTTTGTATCTGCGCATGGCGTTTCGTCCCGGTGATATTCAATTCGTCAACAATCATCTCATTGCGCATTCCCGGACGGAATATGAAGAAGACCCGGAAAACCCCCGGCATTTGCTGCGCTTGTGGCTCGCTTGTCCCGAAGGCCCCGCGCTGCCGGCACCTTATTGGGATTTTCAGGACCCGACAGAAAGCGGACGTCCAAACGGATATCTGATGCCCGGCGTCAATTTGAGCGCGCCGCTGGAACCAGAAGATGGCGGGCCCGGCGCGTCCAGCACGCGGCAATCGGCACCCGCGTAACAATTCACCGGACAAACAGGGAGACATGTCATGGATTTAGGATTGAAGGGCAAACGCGCCATCGTCACGGGCGGCTCGCGCGGCATTGGTCGACGGATTGTTGATTTGCTGGTCGCGGAAGGCTGCGCCGTTGGGTTTTGCGCCCGGAACAAGGACGAAGTCGATGATGCCGTCTCGGTTCTGTCGAAGGGTATTGTCACGGTGATCGGTGGCGTTGTCGATGTCACCGACGACGCGGCGTGCCGGACATGGGTAAGTGACACCGCTACGGCTTTGGGCGGCCTGGATATTCTCATCCCTAACGCTAGCGCATTGGTGGGTGGCGTAGACGAAGAGGCGTGGCGCAAAGGCTTGGAAGTCGATGTTCTTGGCACCGTGCGGGCGGTGGAAGCGGCGATGCCGTTTCTGGAGGACTCCGACGACGCGTCCATCGTCGCTATTTCCAGCACGGCGGCGGTCAATACGTCGGGTGGGGTTCGTGCCTATAGCGGCGTGAAAGCTGCGCTAATTTCCTATATGTCGGGGTTGAGTACGGCGTGTGGCAGCAAAGGCATTCGCGCCAACACCGTATCGCCGGGCGCGATTTATTTCGAGGGCGGCGTGTGGGATGTCCGCAAGCGGAATGACCCTAAGGCTTACGACGCCGCCGTGGCGCGCAATCCGATGAAACGGCTGGGCACGCCGGAAGAAGTAGCTAACGGTGCCGTATTCCTGGCCAGCCCCGCCGCAAGTTTCATCAGTGGGACCAATCTTATTGTCGATGGCGCGGCGACCACGCGCGTTCAGTTCTAACCCCGATAAAAATTTAAAGGAAGACCCTCCATGTCCTCTGAACCCGCGCGCGCTCTGGATGGCGTTCGAATTCTTGACTTATCTCGTGTTCTGGCGGGGCCGCTCTGCACAGTTCAATTGTCGGATTTGGGCGCTGAAATTATCAAACTCGAACATCCTGAGGGCGGTGACGACACACGGGGAATTTTGCCCAAAATTAACGAAGAATCGCATTTCTTTCTATCCGCCAATCGCAATAAGAAAAGCGTCACGATTAATCTGGCGACCGAAGAAGGTCAGGAGATAATTCACCGCCTGGCGGAAAAATGCGATGTATTGATTGAAAATTTCCGGACCGGCGTCATGTCGCGTAACGGGCTTGATTACGACGCGATGAAGGAACGGCATCCCCATCTCGTCTATTGTTCTATCTCCGCCTATGGACGCACCGGATACAAGGCAAAGTGGGCGGGGTTCGACCCGGTCCTGCAGGCCGAATCCGGGATGATGTCGTTTTCGGGTGAAGCCGGGGAAGATCCTATGCGCCACCCGCTGTCGATTATCGACACCTACACGTCGTTATACGCCACCCAGTCGATTCTGGCGGCGTTGATGGTGCGTTACAAAACGGGGCGCGGCCAGTTTATTGATCTGGCGTTGATGGATTGCGCCATGGCGGTGCTGACGAATATCAGTGCGAATTATTTAAACACCGGCACGGAACCGGGTCGGTTGGGCAACCGTCATGCGACCAGCGTGCCGAACGGCTTGTTTTACACCAAAACGTCGCCGCTCTATCTGGTGGCGGGCAATGATAAGCTTTGGGTGAACCTTTGTGACGGTGTGTTGGGGCGCCCAGACATCATTACCGATCCCCGGTTTGAAGAACGCGGCGAGCGATTAAAAAACCGCACGGCCTTGGATGATATTATTCAGGAAACGCTCATGACTGAGGATTGCGACGCCTGGTTAGAAAAATTACGGAAGCACGGCGTTCCTGGTGGGCAGGTACAAACGGTCGCTGAATCTCTGGATTCACCGGACGCGATGGAACGCGGCATGATTGTTTCCATCGATCACCCCACGGTCGAAGGGCTCCGTCTGGTGGGCTCGCCGATCCGATTCTCTGAAAGTACGGTGCCACCATCGAAAGCGCCGCCGATGCTGGGCGAACATACCGAAAGCGTCCTGTCGGAGCTACTCGGCATGGGCCCGGCGGATTTTGAACGGCTGCGCGCCGAAAAAATTATCGGCTAAAAATTTATCGACTGCCCTTTAATCTTTACGCAGGCGCAAATACGTCGTCGTCCTGTTTGCCTTTCAGTGCGGGTAGCGCCACGGGACCCCGGAAGGCGGCGTCGTGCTGTACCGTCGGCATAACGCGGTCCGCGAACAACCGCATGTTCAACTCGCCGTCTTCGTGCGGCATGCCGCCATATGAAAAGTCACAGACCATGTGATCGGCGCCTGTTAGGCCCTGCAATTCGCTTATTTGTTGAATGCAGTCATCCGGTGTGCCGACGATCTGGATTTTGACGTAGAAATCGGTCATTTTCGCGCGCGCTTTTTCATCCTGCAGCTTGGAATATGTCTTCGCCATTTTACCGTAGGATTCGTAGCCTTTCACCTGGCCCAGATGACCGTCGGAGAACTTGTAATGACTGTCGATCGAATCCCATTTGGCGCCCAGATACGTCATGGCGCGATCATGGGCTTCGTCGCGGCTTTCAGAAACCGAAACATTGGTCAGGATCACCGGGGGCCGTGGTGTGTGACCAACGCTCATGGCGATGTCGCGAAAGCTTTGAATATCGGCGGCCGCCTTGACCCATTCGTTCTGCATGATGACCATCATGCCAAAGCCAAGCTTGGCCATGATCTCGGCTGATTCCGGACTAACGGAAGATGCATAGAAGCGGCGTTCGGGATGCGACATGGGCCGGGGCCGGATCGACATTTTGGGGATTTGATAATATTCGCCATCCCATTCAAACACTTCATCGGTGAGCGCCTTGGTTATAAGCTGCGCTGATTCCGCGAAACGCGGACGGGCCTCTTCCATGGGAATGCGAAACCCTTCGTATTCCGTCGTTGCGGCACCGCGTCCGAATCCGAACATGCAGCGCCCGCCGCAAAGAAGGTCCAGATACGCGATTTGTTCCGCAACCCGGATGGGATCGTGCCACGGCAACACAATCACACAGGTGCCCAGCGTAATGCGCTTGGTGCGGCCCGCAAAATAACTCAGCAATTGCAGCGGGTGTGGTGACATGGAATAGCCGGTGAAATGGTGTTCCAGGCCGAACAGGGAATCAAACCCAAGCGGTTCCGCCAAATCGCCTAGCGCCAGGTGTTCAGCTAGAACAGCGGCGTCGGAACGCCCAGGTTGCGCCAGAACGCTTAAATCAGTACCGATTTTCATGAGATAATTCCCGTGTCAGTTGTCTGGATATTTTAAGGTGCCCAAAGTGAGGTTGCAAGTTAACGCAGTCTCTCAAAAGCACTCCACAGAACATTAACAAATTAGCACGACATCGCGCGTTCCGCCGGCAATTTCCAT
>JAPKDL010000164.1 GCA_028822585.1 Alphaproteobacteria bacterium
ACGAACGCTATACGCCGACTGCGTCCCGGCTTGCGGGCGATCTTTCAAGCCCGCCTTCAACCCCTCTTCCAGGCTTTCAAGAATTACTTTCCCAAGAACACCATCGAAGATCTTGCCCTTGTGACCTCAGTGATAAAAGCACGCCAAAGGCCATCATTACAGCCAACCCTGCGCCGGCAAAACGATTAGAAATCTTTATGGTAACTTGTCTAACTTCATAAATGTAATGAACCAAACTAACCGCTTTAACGTGGCCCACGCCTCTATCGTTTGGGCGCGCGCCGCATTTCAAGTTTAAGATTCGAATTATTACAAAATAGTTTAAAATGCGCCGCCTTAACGCTGATGGCCAAATTCAAAAGCACGGGACCCGAGGTTCTCGTAACTTCCTCAAATAAAATTATATACCTATGTTGGGAGGGCACCAAACGCTGAATGCTTGATTGAAATGTAAATTATCGCATAGTGAACCTAACCGTTTAAAGGGTGGTGGCCTGATCCGAACGCGACCGCACTACATGTAAGCTAGGGAATATATCACTATGAGCATCGATTTCGACCACACAGGCCATATTGCGAAAGTCACGATTAACCGGCCAGAGGCGCTGAATTCCATGACGCCGGCCATGTATACCGCGCTGTCAGAATCATGGGTAGAAGTTCGGGACAATCCGGATATCTGGGTCGCTGTGGTCACCGGCGCCGCGCAACCGAATCGTGCGCCTGATCGTCAGATATTTTCCGCCGGCGCCGATTTGAAAAGCATGAACCGGGAACGTCAGGCGGCGGATTTCTGGCAGACCCAAAGCGATCAAATTCTCAATCGCGGGTTGGAGGTATGGAAACCCGTGGTGTGCGCGGTGAACGGACTGTGTCTGGCGGGCGGCATGACGTTGTTGATGGCCACCGACATCCGGATCGCCTCGGAACACGCGACGTTTGATTTATCCGAAGTTAAACGCGGCATTCTGCCGGGCAATGGCGGCACCCAGCGCACTATTCGCCAGTTGCCCTACCCCATCGCCATGGAAATGTTGTTACTGGCGCGGCGGCTGACCGCCGAACGCGCGGCGCATTTCGGGTTGATCAACGAAGTCGTTCCCCATGACACGGTGGTGGATGTTGCCATGGAGCGCGCCGAGGAACTGGCGTCCATGGCGCCGCTCGCCGTACGCGCGATCAAGGAGCTTGCCGTGCGCGGTCAGTACATGCCGTTGGACGAAGGACTGCGTTTCGAACAGGCTATCCAGGAACGATTGCGCGCGACCGAAGACGGCAAGGAAGGCCCCCGCGCCTTCGCCGAGAAACGCAAACCGGACTATAAAGGGCGTTAAGGCGGGGCGCTAAGCAGAGACCAACGTCCGGTCGATCAGCGCGGTCGCGTTAGGTAATTTGTCCAAATTGGCGCAATCAGAGATCAGCGCGTCGTACTGCTCCGCCGAGATGGGCAGGCCGGGTTTGACGTCTTGCAGCCGCTGCGCCAACGCATCGAAGCTCCAGATGAATTCCTGGCCAGTGGCGGATTTAGACACGCTGCGACCATCCTTCAAGTGGAGAGTCACGGTCGGCGCGAACAAGGGCTGGCGATGCGACGGGACGATGGTCACCCGGTGCATCATCTCCAGCACCTCGGGCGGGTCGGGCTCGCCGATACCCCGGCTGGCATTGTTCAACAGCGGGAATCCCCGCTCCACGACGCCATAGGCCGCGTAATATTGCGGATTGTCGATTTGGGGTTCGCGGCCCCGGGAGGGAAAGGCCGGGCTGGGATATTCGGTCTCCAACCAGTTCACAACTGACACAATACGGTCCACATCCGCCGGTTTGACGTCATATTCGGTACAAAGCGCGGCGGTGACATCCACATGCGCAATATTGTAGCCCGGCGTATAATAAATCCGGTACAACGTCTCCAGGAACATCCAGTCCTGGCCCAAATTCGCGGTAATGGCGTTGAGATCTGTCGAGGTGTCGGCGGTAAAGCTGTGCGTTAGTTTGCCCAGATTATTGCCTATATATGCATGGTAAAATCCGGCTTCACCTTCCAAGACGGTCTCCCCGCCAGGCGCGCCATGACGAGCCATTGCCACCGCCAGTAAGGCGTTGCGGACCGCACCGCCTTCGCGCAACGACCGCCCACCGCTGCGCCCGCCTTCCAGATTACCGCTGGCCAGATTGACGCATTGGGCAATGGCACCGTGGATTTGATCCGCGTTCAACCCGGTAATTTTCGCCGCCGCCACCGCCGCACCAAAGATGCCGAATACGGGACCAGAATGGAACCCGCGCGCCATGATCGTGGGAATGAAGTCGGACGCCATGCGCTCCATGACCTCATACCCGGCGGCGACCCCGGTCAGGAAAGTTTCACCGTCGGCGCCAGTAGTTTCAGACGCCACAAGGGCTGCGGGCAGAATCGCACAACCGGGATGGGTCAACATGCGGTAGGTGTCCCACTTGCCGCCCGCAAACATCATTTCCGCATTGACCAAGGCGGCCCCCGCCTTGGTCAGCTGGGCACCGTCGACCAGAACCGTGGCGGCCCCACCGCCCCCGGCTTCTTCGACCTGCATCATCGCCAGCGCCTGTTCGACTTCTGGGTAGTCCCGGCCCAACAGGGCGGACGACAGGCCTTGCAAGGTCACGCCTTTGGCGCGGTCCACCACGGCAGGCGGCAGATCCTTGTAGTCTAAATCCGCGACCCATGCTGCGAATTGCCGACTTAATGACGCCATATCCAATCTCCTAATTGCATTTACGCGAAGGCGGGCATGACTTCTTTGGCAAATGTGCGCAGCGCGCCTTGGGTTCGCGACGACAGCAGAATATAGCCAACGCCGCCCGCCTCCAGCTTTTTCAACCGCCCAATAATTTCGTCCGGACCGCCCAGCAACACGCCTTCTTTGGTGGCCTTCATAAGGTCTGCGTCGGACACCATGCTGGATTTGTTGTCGCCGGAACTGCCATAGGCATTCATCATTTCTAACGCCTTCATGCGTGCCGCAATCGCTTCTTCGCGCTCTTTGGCATCATTGGCTATGAACAACCCGCGCGCCACAGCAACGCTCAAAGGATCATAGGTCCGGCCTGACGCCTCCAACGCGTCCCGATAAATAGCCAACCGTTCCAAGATCACGTCGAAGGTCTGGAACTGGTCGAGGAACAGATTGTAGCCTTCCCGGGCCGCGTACTGCAACGATTCCGGGCGTCCCGCCGCCATCCAGAGCGGCGGATGCGGCAATTGGGTTGGCGCGGGTTCGATCATAACGTCCTTATAACGCCACCGTTTGCCTTCGTGGGAAAACCGTCCTTCCGTCGTCCACCCTTTGCGGATGACCGTTATGGCTTCTTCGAAGCGTTCGTTTGCTTCTTCAATGGGAATGCAAAATCCTTCGAACTCGGTGAACCGGTAGCCCTTGCCAACACCGAAATCGAACCGGCCCTTTGACAACAGATCCAACGTCGCCGCCTGTTCCGCGACCAGCAAGGGGTTGTGCCAGGGCAGTACGACGACAGCCGTCCCCAAACGGATTGTTGAGGTTTTCGCCGCCAGATAGGTCAGTAAATTTAACGACGACGAGACTTGCCCCATCCCGGTGAAGTGATGCTCAACTAGGAAACTACTGTAAAATCCCAATTCTTCGGCTTCGACCACCGAGTCGATATAGGCTTCGTAGCCCAAACGATAGCCATCCTTAACACCGGGCGCGGACCGAGCGCCTCCAAACAATCCGAATTTCATAAAATTGGCCCCTCCTGTTTACGCTTCAGCGACGATTGGATTTCTGAGTATTCCAATGCCGTTGATTTCCACTTCACACACATCGCCGGGCTTCATGTTGACGGATTGTCCTTCCGTGCCCATCCAAACGACATCGCCGGGATACAGCGTTAAATAGCGTGACATGGCGCTGATATACCGCGCAACGCCAAACAACATATTGTTGGTCGGGAAGGTAATGACGTCCTTACCATTTAGGCGAACGGTCGTTTCCAGGGCGTCAAGGTCGACATCGGTTTCAACCCATGGCCCCATCGGTTTGAAGGTGTCGGCATTCTTACCACGCCAGAAGGTGCGGTCCCCACGTTGCCAGGTTCGTTCGCTGACATCGTTGCCAATGGTGTAGCCAAAGACGCAACTCAACGCGTCTTCTTCAGAGATGTGTTTGGTTTGTTTGCCGATAATGGCGACAAGTTCACCTTCGTATTGAAACAATTCCGTTGAATCACTCGGTTTGACGATACTCTCCCCATGCGCAATCAAAGCGTTGTTCGCGCGGTAGCCAATATCCGGCTTGTCGGGGATGTTCGGTTCCCGACCGGCGCTCTTGGCGGATTCGAGGACGTGTTCCACATAATTCAGACCCGCCGCATAGAATGTCTTGGGCACCAGCGGAATATGATATTTCACATCCGCCAGAGGCGCGGTGATGCCGGTTCGTTTTCCCCCGTCGAACAAATCGCCTTCCACCAGGGCGACTTGATCGCCTTCGACGACTCCATACGACACCACATCGTTGTATTCAATTTTCGCTATGCGCATCTGTTTTCCCTCTTTTGCGTGCATATCACAATAACGCGAAAACTTGCCATATCTGCGGGAGCTCTGCACGCCTCACATTACAGGACACAAAAAGGCCGATCTCATCAGAAGGGTCGGCCACGTTCAGGCGTGGTTTTAAGAGGTGCGCCCCACCACCGGTTGACCGAACCGGTTCAAACACGAAGGCAGGGGGCGCTCTGGGAAACTGCTGCTACTAACAAGCTGCCCTGGGCATTTCCTGCATGATATCACTGACAATCATTGCGGTGTCGCCATCCGTAGTTTCCGGGTGCCGTTCGCGATAAGCGCTGATCGCCGCCAAAACGCAGTATAGTCCAATGAACCTGCTTCACGTTGGTCGATAAAGGCGCATGCAACGGTACGAAGGTCGCCTTCATAGGTCATATAATAGGTCATAATATTCCTCCTTCGACTGCGTGTTGGATGGGCCGGCCTCTTAGGATTGACCTTTTCGAGTTTAATTATGTCCGTGAATTTATAAGGACATTACATCAACGACACCGCGTGACAATATCCTCCATACGGGGCATTTTTATAGTAATTAGATTAAATTATATTTAATTACTATAAAATATGAATGTGACTTGCGCCAAGGCGGAGATGAATTACATAAGTTAAGACGGGGGGAAGTGCTTGGTTTAAATTTGAAGGATCTCATCATGCGCACTACAAATTTTTGCATCATCGCCATTTCGCTTGCATTCATCATTGCAGCTCTGGGCGGCGTCGCAAACGCGCAGGCACCGCGCATCGACTGGGCCGCTCCGAATTCCGGCATGTTGCTCAACAACCTGCCGGAATTCGCGACAGACGACCAACACCACGTCATCTTCACCGACCGTTGGCAACACGAAGAATATGCGCTGTTCCAAGGCGGCGGCGCACAATCCGAAATGATCCTGAGCCTTGCCAACGAACGCGATAATATCGTGCTTGATTACGACATGACGGTCCAACGAAATATCGAAACCTGGAATATCAACCGAGCACATTCAATTCGGTACGGACCAACCGGTCGGATCGACAACGCCATAGGACCGGTTTTCTATCAACAATACGCTTTGACCGGTGCCAACCGTAACTGCGTTGGCTACTCCGCGACCTGGGATGATCGCTTAGAAGACAATGAAGGCCGTCCTTCCAAAGCCGTGTTCGGATATTACTGTGCGGCACCAGGCC
>JAPKDL010000165.1 GCA_028822585.1 Alphaproteobacteria bacterium
GACTAACCGTGCGGGTGGTGTTGACAAGGTTTCGCACCGGCCAAAATAGTCTTACGAAAATTCCGAATCACGGTCGCAACGCTCTCATCGCCGATGACTACCCCTATGATCGAACGAGCTGGAAAACCGCCAATGGTGTCGAGGCCACCTGGATCGCGCACCGCGTCGCGTTTCAGTTGCCAAACGAAGTCTCCGGGCTGATCGCCTGGGTGCGCCGCCAACCCTGAACCAACCCGGACCGTGTCAGCCTCGCCGGGGTCAGCCTTGGCGCGGTGGCGTTACGGTTCATTCAACGGTGCCCGACGAACGCCGGACACCGAATCGTCCTTTCATCATCGCGTATGGCGGCGTCGACATTCACGCCCTCGCCCAGGCTGATTTAAAAGACAGTTGGACCCGCGAGCCGCTCGCGCTGTCATACGCATTGTTGTTACGTCTGTTGGTGCCCGCCTATCATCTACTGCATTTGACGGGCCCCTTCCCGGTCATCCACGGCAACGATGACAAGCGCATCCCCAAAAAACCCACCGACGGACTACACTTATGACACCTGAACTGAAAACCGTGTCGATTCAACCCGGCCCCCATATTGACGGTGACCGGCCTCAGTTAATTCTTCAGACCATTGTCGCCGCGCGCAATTGGTTAACGAAACAGAATCTCCTCGAAAAATAAGGCACGTCTACTCTGCGACTTTTGCGGTCACGTCCAGCCAGGCGCGATATTTCGGGACGCGCGCCGCCGGGACATAAACATAGCCGTCAAACATGCGCCGTTGCGTGCGGTACAGGCTGGCGCGTTCAGCAAACCAAAGATCCCCATCGCGACGTACCACCGCCGAGGCGTGCAACACTCCTGAAGGATGCATCAATCGCACCTCCCCATTGGCGGGCGATGACAGATTTCGATTCACCAACGTACCATCAATTTGCGACGCCACCGCCAGGCACATGGAACAGGTTCCCGGCAACGCGCGGTGCGGATCACCCATGGAAATCATGCGCGCAGTCACGTCGCCACACGACGCTTTAAGAGGGTCGCCCGAGAGGGTGGGCGCATCTTGGGCCGGCGCGACAAAGCCAATCGCGGGACGGTTGGTGACCCGGCTCATGGCTTCTTCAATGGATTTGTTAAGGCCAAGCTTGACGGCGGCGGCGGCGCGAATTTCCTGCAAATTTTTCAGAACTTCCGGGTTGGCCTCCAAAGTCTTCGGCAACTCTGTTCCGGTCAACCCGACGGCCTTCGCCTCCACCAGCACAGACAACGCCGACGCATCCACGATGGACGCTTCAATTTTCCCCAATGTCGGCGTTTCAAGAATATCCACCGCAGCTCCTGTAGGCAGCATTTTGCCGGTGAAGGATCCCCCTGGTTCAATGAAATCCAATCGGACGGCGGACGCCTGTCCCGCAACACCCGGCAATTCGTAATCACCATCGACTGCCGCCAACCCATCGTCCATGTCAAAATGGGCGTGGATCAGTTTTCCCGTGTTGGTGTTGTGGATGCGGACCATCCCACTGTCACCATCCAATGTTGCAATACCTTCATCGACCGCGAACGGCCCCATGGCCGACGACATATTGCCGCAATTACCCAGGAATTCGACACGATTTTCACGAACGACCACCTGTGCGAACGTGTAGTCGATATCCGCGTCGTCGCGCGAGGGCGGCCCGACGACACAGACTTTGCTAAGCGATGAAATGCCGCCGCCCATGCCATTCAACTGACGGCCATTCGGGTCGGGGCTTCCAATCGCTGCGGCAAAGATTTCCGCCCAGATTTCGCGGTCTTCGGGCAAATTATCCTGCCGGAATACAATCGCGTTACTGGTGCCACCACGCATGAATGTCGCGGGAATTCGTATCTGGCGCATTATCGACCCCTCATATATAGCCAAACCTAACGGTACTACTGACGTTCAACAGGCGTCGCTGATGTCCCCATACGACGCTCCCCACTAAGAGGCCTTAATGACCGACAATAATTTGACCGACCAACTTTCAGCCCCCTTGCCAGGCTACACGATCTACGATCCCATCGACCCGTTTGAAAACCATGCCGGGCCATTCTTCTGGCGGCATTTGGACTCCAGCGCCCATCACTTCGTCTTGCAAGCCGAGGCGCAACATTGCAATAGCCATGGCATCCTGCATGGCGGGTTGATGATGACCATGATGGACCTCGCCATGGTCGTTGCATCCAAGGAGAACCAGGACGATCAATCCGTCACCGTTTCCATGGCCACCGAATTCACCAACGCCGGGCACGCTGGTGAACTCATTGAGGCCACCGGCGAATTGGTTCGGCGCGCCAACAGTCTGGTCTTTGTACGCGGTCAAATTCACACCGGCGACCGTGTCCTGTTAAACGCCAGCGCGGTCTACAAACCTCTGCGCCGCCGCTAAGTATTACGCCGCGAGGATAGCCTTGCCCTCAATCGGCGTGGATTTCTGACCATCCACGCCAACGGGAATGTCGCCCACCAATGTGGTTCGATAGAATTCCCGCTCGAAATCGATGTCAAAAATATCCGACGGTGCCAAATGCGATGTCGAACAATTATCCCAAAACGCAATGCTACCCGGCTCCCATTTGAAGCGCACCGTGTATTCCGTCCGCACGATGTGTTCCCACAAAAATTCGATCAGGTTCTGGCTTTCACGCGGAGCCATGCCGACGATGGATTTCAGAAACGACGGGCTGACAAACAAAATCCGTTCGCCCGAAACCGGATGAATGCGAACCAACGGATGTTCGCTGACCATCGTGTTGCGATTCTGAACCTCGTCATAACCTTCCTTCTGCGCCTCAACGCCCGTCGGTGGAGCAAAGCGATGAACCCCGCGCAATGTGTCTAGGAACCCCCGCAGGGTTTCCGACAGCCCATTATACGCGGCCGCTAAATTTGTGAACTGCGTGTCGCCGCCATAGGGGGGAACGACGTCACCCCGCAAAATGGAAGCCGCGGGCGGATTGATGGCAGCGGTGATATCCGTATGCCAACCTGACCAAGGCCGAATAAGCGGTTCACCGGTATAGCGTTTCGCCTTCCTATGCTTGGCCACGGCATAGATTTCCGGATAGCCTTCGACATTACCATAAACCGCATGACCCCGCGTCATGTCACCGAATTGCCGGGAAAAATCTCGTTGCCCGTCATGGTCGAGCATTTGGTTGCGAAAGAAGACAACTTTCCATTTCACCAAAGCAGCCTTGATATCCTGGACCTGTTCCGGCGGCAGCGGCTTCGTCAAATCAACGCCGCCGATCTCTGCACCTATGTGTACCGAAAGCGGCGCCACTTCGATAGAAGGTTCGTTCCGCACCACGTTCAAAGCCATTGCTCAATCTCCAAAACCATCAGTTCATTAAATCTATTATTAAAATCGTATGCCGATACAGCCCAGTGCGCAATGTTCAAGCCCCCTATTCCGATGCCTCCGCGACAACCTGATCTAGTAACCTCATCAATTCAACGACATGGAACGGCTTTGGCAACATATGCATTGCGCTCAGAAAGCCAACGCTTCGCAAGTATTCTTCGTTGCCTGACATCACGATGATTGGCAGCTCTGACGCCATTTGCCTCAGGGTCATTATTGTCCCTATGCCTTCGGCCATGACAACATCAGTGATAACAATATTCGGCATTCCAATTTGGGCCTGCTTGAGCCCAGCGTTTCCACCATTGGATTCTATCACCCCATAACCTTTGCCAATAAGCGCATCTCGTAAATTCGACCTGAAAAATTCGTCGTCATCTATGAGTAATATCTTATTCATTCTCCAAATTCACAAAAGAAAGACGCGAAGACCGAATCAACTTTGCGTCACGATTTAGTAACGCCATCCTGGATCGATTAAGCTGAATTAAGATAGGATCGCCAGCATTCGGTAAATTTCAAAGGAGGCCTGCGGCCATGCGCGCCATCGTATGCAAAGACTGGGGCAACGTTGAAGACTTGACGTTGGAAGACGTTCCACCACCAACCGCCAATCCCGACGAAGTTCTGATCGACGTGAAAGCGGCGGCCGTCAACTTCGCCGATTCACTCATGGTTGCAGGTCGCTACCAGACCAAACCGGACCTTCCGTTCACGCCCGGATTGGAAGCCTCCGGCGTGATCGTAGCCTGTGGCGACGGCGTCACGAATTTCCACCCCGGCGAGCGCGTTATGGCGATGCTGGCCCATGGCGGTTATGCGGAACAGGCAACCGCCAGCACCGACGATGTGTTTGTCATTCCCGACCAGATGGATTTCAACGACGCCGCTACCTTTCCGGTGTCCTATATCTCCAGCGACGTCGCCCTTCGCTGGCAGGGCCGGTTAGCGGCGGGTGAAACGCTGCTGGTGCTCGGCGCGGCGGGCGGCGTCGGGTTGACGGCGGTCGAAATTGGCAAGGCGATGGGCGCGCGGGTCATCGCGGCGGCCAGTTCGTCGGAAAAGCTGGCTGTCGCGCGTGACCATGGCGCGGATGAATGTATCAACTACGCCGAAGACTCGCTGAAGGAGCAGGTCATGGCGTTGACCGACAATCGGGGCGTTGATGTTTGTTTCGACCCCGTGGGCGGCGATTTGTTCGACTCCGCCTTGTCGTCGCTGGCCTGGGGCGGACGAATTCTGGTGGTCGGGTTTGTCGGCGGCATTCCACAAATCCCGGCGAACCGGTTGCTGGTGAAGAACCGTTCGGCGTTAGGGTGTTCGTTGCGCCATTACCGATGGAACGAACCGGACAAGCTGAAGCAATCGGTCGCGGCGTTGTTCGAGTGGTATAAGATGGGCAAGCTGTCGCCGTTGGTCACCCATACCTATTCGCTGGAAGACACGATTGACGCCATCGAGTTGCTGACCAATCGCCGTGCGTTCGGCAAGATTATCGTCAATCCCTAACCACGAGGCTTCCAATTCATGGACATCCATTTGAGCGAGCCCAGCAATCATATCGCCGTCATCACCATCGATAATCAACCGCGCCGCAACGCCATGACGCGGGCCATGATGACCGAGTTGGCGCGGCTATGGGACGAACTGGAATTCTCGCCGCATCGCTGCATTGTCCTTACCGGTGCGGGCGATAAGGCGTTCAGTTCCGGCGCGGATCTGGGCGGCGACATGAGCGCGGAGCCCGAGGTGGCGGCAATGGTCAGCCGTGCCCTGTTGAAAACCAGCACCTATCCCAAACCCATCATCGCGGCGGTGAACGGTGATTGCGTCGCAGGTGGGTTGGAGTTGATGCTGTCCAGTGACATTCGCGCCGCCGCGCCAAATGCTCGTTTCGGGCTGCCGGAAGTCAAATGGTCGATCTATCCTTTCGGCGGCGCGGCGGTAAAGTTGATCCAGCAAATCGGCCATGTTCACGCCATGGAATTGTTGCTGGGCGCGGAATTGATCACGGCCCGGGACGCGGTGGCCTTGAACCTGATCAACCGCGTCGTGCCGACAGATGACTTGATGGACTGGGCGCTGGCCAAGGCCGAACGAATCGCCGCCAACAGCCCCACCGCCGTGCAAGCCGTCAAACGTCAGATCAGCGCGACCATCGCCGACCATGCGCAATCCCGTGAAGCGATGGAGCAGGCTTTGGGCGATGAGGTGCGAAACGGTCCTCATTTTCGCGAAGGAATCGCTGCTTTTCTGGAAAAGCGTACCCCTAAGTACGATTAAAG
>JAPKDL010000044.1 GCA_028822585.1 Alphaproteobacteria bacterium
ATCCCCAGTATTAAAGTAAAAAAAACGCGGTTTTAAACACTTCAGCTACTGTAAGGCCAACGTGGTAGACACCCTGGGTAAATGGCGTGACTGTCGTTTCTGTCACCTCGAACTTTCATTTATGGATTACATTTCCAATGTATTTGGATTTGATTGCCTCGGCTTGTAATCAGGCGGACTTCACCCCTCAAATTGCCCCGGAAGCGCCCCGCATCCTATCCACACTAAATTTGGTCGCCGCCGGATTGGGCGTCACCCTAACCCCGGAGTCCTTGCAAAGCCTGCATATGGACGTAATCGCCTATCGATCAGTTCCGTCCGACCCGCTTTTAACGGCGCCACTCAATTTGGAATGTCGGAACGCGGACCATTCTACCGCTGCGCGACAGTTCGTCGCCATGGCGGGACAAGGGGCGCGTTCCGTTCAACAAGACGAAGGCTGCCAAACTGAATGAGGCGCGTTTATAGTGGGCCTTTAACAGACTCATAACGTTAGGACGCACCCTATGCCTTCCTCGGTTTTCGATTCGGATATCTACAAAAACCTCTTCGGCGATGCGAAAATGCGCCGCATATTTTCCGATGAAAATCAGATTCAAATGCAGTTGGAAGTCGAAGCCGGTTTGGCGCGCGTTCAGGCGCGATTGGGCATCATTCCGCAAGACGCCGCCGACGAAATTTCCGCGAAGGCGAAATTTGAACATCTGGATTACGAGATGTTCCAGAAAGGTGTCGCGCGGGTCTATTATCCAATCCTCCCTTTGGTCGAAGGCATTGTCGCCGCGTGTGACGATGGTTTGGGAGAATACAGTCATTGGGGCGCCACGACACAGGACATAATGGATAGCGGCCTCTCTCTTCAATTGCGCGACGCGTTGACCTTGATCGACGATGAGCTCGCCGCGATTTCCAATATTCTGGTGCGGCTGGCAAAAAAATATCGCGACACTCCACTGGCCGGACGCAGCCATTTGCAACAAGCTCTGCCTATCACCTTTGGATACAAGGCGGCGGTCTGGCTATCCGGCATCGAACGTCACCGCACAAGGCTCAGCGAATTCAGATCCCGCGCGACACAACTACAATTCTCCGGGGCCGCCGGTACTTTGGCCTCACTCGGCGATAAGGGACTCGATGTCCAAGACGCCTTGGCCGATGAATTGGGGTTAGAGCGCCCAGAAATCACCTGGCACACCATGCGCGACAATGTGGCAGAGACGACCAATTTCCTGGGCCTGTTGACGGGTACCCTGGCCAAGATTGGCACTGACGTTTTGATGTCTATGCAGACCGAGGTCGGAGAAATATTTGAACCCTTCGCACCAGGTCGCGGCGCCAGCAGCACCATGCCACAAAAACGCAACCCGGTGTCCTCAGAATTGCTGATCGTCGCTGCCAAGGCGGCCCGTCAAAACGTCGCGATGATGCTGGACGGCATGATTCAAGATCACGAACGCGCCTCTGGCCCGTGGCATGTGGAATGGCTGGCCTTGCCTCAGACTTTTATTCTTACCGGGGGCGCGTTAAGCCAAGCGCGCGAAATGCTGGACGGATTAGTTATCGACGCAGATCGCATGCGCGCCAATCTCGACATTACCAACGGTATGATTGTCTCGGAAGCCGTCATGATGGGCCTGGCACCGTATATGGGTCGACAGGTCGCCCACGACGTTGTGTATGACGTCTGCCGCGACGCCATGGCGCAAGATCGGCCCCTCCGGGAGCTGCTCTGCGAGTTGCCAGAAATTACCAAACATCTAACAGCGGAACAGATCAGCGACTTATGCGACCCGGCGGGTTATGTCGGGCAAGCCGGAGAAATGGTTGATAGAATGCTGGCCAGGGTCGCCACAACAAAACGCTAAACACGCAAAATAATTAGGAATTCCGCCATGCAGATCTGGACAACCGACTCCGCCTCGCCGCGAGGCATTCTACGTATTGCACCCCGTTTGGAAGAAGCTGGTTGGGATGGCCTGTTGGTCGTCGATTCGCAAAACCTGTCGGGTGACCCGTATGTCAGCCTGGCGATGGCGGCGACGGTCACCGAAAAACTTGGTCTTGGCACCGGCGTTTCGAATTCCGTGACACGGGTCGCAGCGGTCACGGCGACATCCATCGAAAGCGTCAACCGGGTCTCAAAAGGTCGCGCGGTGCTGGGCATTGGACGCGGTGATTCTGCGCTGGCACATCTGGGTCGCGCGCCCGCTCGGGTCGAGTCGTTCGAACGCTATGTAGCGCAAGTTCAAGCCTACTTATCCGGCCAAGAAATAGCCTTTGAAGACATTGATATTGATGAGAAAATAGCCCCACCCATGGCTGAACTTGGCTTCGCGGGCGCGCCAGAAACCAGCCGTATCGGCTGGATAAAAGGCGACCAAAAACCGCCCGTCGAAGTCGCCGCCAGTGGCCCTCGGGTCATCGCCGTCGGCGCCCGTCAGGCGGACCGGGTGATGTTCACCTTGGGCGCGGACAAGGACCGCCTCGCCTGGGGCATCGCGCATGCCCGTGCGGCGCGGGAAGCCGCGGGCCTCGACCCAGACGGCATATCCTATGGCGCCTTCGTCAATTGCGCGCCGCACCCTGACATTGATGTCGCGCGAGACCTGGCGCGCGGCGGCATCACCACCTTCGCGCGATTTTCCGTCATGCATGGCGCCGCGGCTGCCGGGCCCATGTCAGAACGCGACGCCGGGGTCATGCAGGACGTACGCAAGGCCTACGACATGCGCGCCCATACTTATTCGGACTCCCAACAGGCCAGCGCCTTAACCCCCGAATTCATTGACCATTTCGCCATCGTCGGCGACCCGGACCACTGCGTCCAACGGCTTCAGAGTTTGGCCGCGCTGGGCCTAGACAAAGTCGTTATCGGTGGCGGTCGGCGCGGCGCGGACCAAAATGACGCGGCCACGGCACAAACCCTGCTGGAACGCGAGGTGTTACCGAACCTTGTGAGATAAAGCTCCGTTATGGTCAGCTTTCCGGCGCCCAGCCATAGATTTTGGCGCAGGCGCCCCCCATCAACATCGCCCGGTCGCTATCGCTCAGGCGGTCGGTCAGGCGGAACGGTTCAACGGCCTGTTCGTAATTCACCACCGCATGCGCACGGGTCCAGTCGGTGCCCCACAAACAACGATCCATCCCCCAGGCATCAAACACACGGGCGAGCGGGTCCCAGATGTCCGGGAACGGAAACGGTTCACGTGACAGCGTACATGCGCCGCTTACCTTGATCACAGCATTCGGACGCTTGGCGAGATCGAGCACTTTTGGCAAATCAGCCCAGGGTTCCGGGGGCGCAGGCGGGTCATGGGGTTGAAGAAGTCCCAGATGATCAAGGACGAATTGAACGTTTGGGTGGCGGTCAATCAGAGCCGCGCCCACATCCAGTTTCCCCCAACTAAGCAAATTAATAGGGAAGTTATGGCGCACGGCTTCGTGCAGGATTACATCAAGGCTCGGATCATCCGCAGCGCGTTCCAGCCCATGGGTCAACCGGACGCGGAGCCCTACCGTGCCCGGTGTTTTCTTCCAATCAGCGATCACGTCGGCCACCGCCGGGTCGGAAGGGTCAACCGGTTTGACAAGACCAAATTTACCGGGATGGGCCCGTTGCACTTCCTCCGCAAAACTGGAATCGTACTGATACATGGAAAATGCATTGACGAAGATGGCACCATCGACGCCGACCGAGTCCATGGCCGCAACCATCTCCTCACCATTCACGCTGTCGGGCCAATTCGGCGTCGTGTTCCACGGGCGCTCCGGCGTGTTGGCGGCATAAGCGTGAACCTGGGAATCAATGATTGGCATAAAGTAATTCCTTTTGCGTCTTGCAGCTAAATTTTCAGAGCCATGCCGTCGCGACCAGGATCAGCAGCACCGCTGGCAACTCCATCTTCAATCTTGATTCCGTGAACACCCGCAAAGGCATAGCTTAAATAACTTCGTTGCGTTTCATATCCATTAGCGTGTAGACCCGCCTCGACAAAGCGTGGAATCCGGTTGGAAATATCGATCCGCCCGCTTTGCGTCACTGCAATGCGAGGCACAGAAATCGCCTCGCTGATCGACAAATTGAAATCGATGCAATTGACGATTGATTGCGCAATCGCCTGGGGAATATAGGTCGCGCCGGGCGCGCCTATCACCAAATAGGGCGCGCCGTCCCGGTATACCAAGGTGGGCGACATGGAACTGGTGTAAGACTTGCCGGGCTTGATCGATGTAGGTTGACCTGGGCGCGGGTCAAAAATGCCCATGCAGCCGTTCAAAATAAACCCGCTGCCGGGTGGAATAACACCCGACGGCGCACCCAGCGTATGGGTCATAGAAAACGCGTTGCCGTCCTTGTCAAACACGACAATGTGGCTGGTTTCATTCGATTCTTTGAATTGCGGCAGGCGGTTCAAGACCGCTTTGTCGCCGTTGCGAATACGCGCAGCCAGCGTCTGCGCATAGGATTTGTCCAGCAAGTCGTTCACCGGCACGTCGACAAAAGCGGGATCCCCGACGCGGGTCCGCTTGTCATTGTAAGCGTAGGCAAGCGCTTCAGCCATTAACATAATGTACTCCGGAGAGCCCAATTCGTACCCGTTCAGATCAAATTGTTCCAAAATATTCAATGTTTCCAGCACCTGGATCCCGGACCCCCCTGGCGCATTCGTCGCCAGATCATGCCCGCGATAGGAGCCCCGTAAGGCTGGTTGGCGAACAACTTCATAATCCTGCAAATCCGCCATCGTAATCAGGCCACCTTGCGCCGCCATGTCATCAGTCAGCACCTGCCCCAACGCCCCGCCATAAAGCGTCCCAACACCTTCCTTGGCTATCAATCGCAAGCTTTCGGCCAGCCCCGGATTCTTGATCCATGTTCCAGGACGATGCATGGTGCCTTCGTCGGATATATAAAGGCTCCAACCTTCTTCGGTGTACCCCAGAATGTCGGAGTTATGCACTCGACCCAGCGCGCCTTCATCTTGAGTCGCGTAGCTATAAACATGCGGTCGCACCATCCAGCCGTCTTCGGCAAATTCGATCGCCGTCTTGCACAAATCAGCCCAGGGCAGCTTGCCATACGCCTGATGCATGGCCCCATACCCGGCGAGATTGCCCGGAACCATCGCCGCCTGATGACCCAGTGCATTGACGTTTCCGTTCAGGATAAAACCGAAGCCGTCGCCGGTTTCCCCAACAATCCGGCTTTCCCACATATCGGCGCGCGCGGCGCGTGGCGCGACGCCCAGAAAGTTAAAACTCTCCGGCCCACCAGCGCCCGGCGCGTGCACCGTCGCCGACCCCACGCCACCCAACCCGCACATCAACGGGTCTACTACGCCCTGAGTCAGGGCGCAGGCGATCCCCGCGTCTATCGCGTTGCCGCCCGCGCGTAAGATTAATGCGCCTGCTTCCACAGCTTCGGGCTGGGGTGCCGATATAATGCCATGCTTCATAAGACCTTCGATCCGCCTGATTAAGTTATTCCGTTAAAACGTTAGTACGTGATCGACCCGTGCGCCACCGGGACGGTGGTTTCAAAACGACCCAATGCTTCAATCAGCAGCCTTAGCGCTTTTAAAACATTCGCATCGCGTCGCTTGGCTTCGCATTTATATTAATCCTGTTGCGCCGGAACGATGGTCAAACGCCATTTAATAGGAGTATTTTTTAAGAATTTATTAAGAATAACTCCACGCCCCTCCGCATCATTCCCGCGGGATCTGGAGTACTGGAACAATGAAAAATTCGACTAAATATTTCACCAACTGTGACCGTTTCCAGCAAACTTGCCTCGGCAAATACGCCGATTTTCATTGTGACTTCTGGCGACACAAACAGTTCTTGGAACGGGCTCTAAGTTCTTCCCCATTTAAGCCTTTCATTAACCCCAAACTTCGCATCTCATGTCTAATATGCTGAACCGGTTACTCCTGAGCCCCAGCGTTAGCGGCATTTTGTGCGTTCTGGCTGCGGGCTCGGCCTTTTCTACCTCCGACATGCTGATCAAAACGTTGAGCGGCGGCTATCCGCTGCACCAGATCGTCTTCATTCGCGCAGTTATCGCGTTGGTGATCGTCCTCGGGCTCTTCATGCCATTGGAGGGCGGATACCACAATCTCCGCACCACGCGCTGGAAACTGCATGTGTTTCGGGGGCTGTGCGTAGTAGTCGCCAACATGTCGTTTTTCGTGGGCGTCGCCGTATTGCCGCTGGCCGAAGCGACGGCGATCTTCTTTGTGGCCCCGCTGTTTATCACCGCCTTGTCCGTACCCTTTTTAGGCGAAAAGGTCGGCGTTCGGCGCTGGTTGTCGGTGATGGTCGGCCTGATCGGCGTTGTGATCGTCATCCGCCCAGGGTCGGAGGTCTTCCAATACGCCGCCCTAGCGCCAGTCCTGGCGGCCTTCGCCTACGCCTTCATGCAAATTACGGCGCGCAAGATGGGTGGGACAGAACGGGCGTCGACCATGGCGTTCTATGTCCAAATCACCTTCGTGCTGGTCTGCGCGGCGAGCGGCCTGGCCGTCGGCGATGGCCGCTTCGCCGACGCAGCCGATAGCCCCACACTGCTATTCTTAATGCGCGCCTGGACCATCCCGACCCTGTTCGACGGCACCGTGATGCTAGCGGTCGGCGTCCTCAGCGCGTTTGGATCCTATCTGATCTCGCAGGGCTACCGGCTGGCGGAAGCAACGACGGCGGCGCCGTTTGAATACATCGTCCTGCCAATGGCGATCATGTGGGGCGTCATCGTCTTCGACGACTGGCCCGACGTCATCGCCCTGCTGGGGATATTGTTAATTATCAGCAGCGGCCTGTACGCGTTCTGGCGCGAAAACGTGCGCGGCGCAGGAGTGGCTACAGAGCACCCGTTTCCGCGAAATCGTTAGAGGTTGGCACCGTGGCGTTTATTGCCGACAGAATTCCTCACGCCTAATTGACTACCTGGGCCCCTGCTTTCGCTGGAGTGACGAAAATGGGGATGGTGAGTGACGCGAATTTGGCGACTACCTTCGCCGGAGTGACGTTGGAAGAGGCATCCTAAGACCGTCATTCCTGCGAAGGCAGGAATCCATCTTTGCCGCGCAATTCGCCCTATACAATTTCGTGCGACAAGTCATTCTAGTCCGGGTTACTTTCTTCAATAACGCGGATTTTCCAGGCTCATTTCCATGCCTTCATCTGTTTTTCACGCACAATCACGCTTTTCATGGTTCCGTGGATTTTATACCAAACAGGGTCATGAACGCCGTATTTTTTCGTGAAGTCGCCGGCCACGTTACTTTTATATTATTGATTTCGCTTCGTAATATAGCTTATGATACAAATATTAAAAGTTCGGCACACCTCGCCCGCCAGCATGTAAACATAAGGTTGCTTCATATTCGACGGTTATGGCGTTCCGCCGTTACATGCGCCTTTACAAATGCTTTTTGAAAAACGCCACCAGCGGTTCCGACGACAAATCCGAATTTCGGGTGGCAAATTCGATGTCCGCGATCTCAATCTCACCACCTGCGTTGCGGTAGTTCGCAGCGAAGCGTTCCGGTTCGTTGAGGTCCACCGGCGAGTCCGGGTCGCGGTAGTCGTGCACCGGGTCCGGGCGACCTTGCACCCAAATGGCGGGCGGGGTTTCCACCGACTCGCCGTTTTCCAGCGCCAGCATCGGGTTGCCTTCGGCCATGGCCGCTTTGGTTTTCCAGTACAGATCGTGGCGTTCAGGAATATCGCCGACCCATTTTGGTGTATTGGGTCCGTTTTTCAGCCGCGTGGCGTTGTTGTAGCGCGAGAGTGGATTGATAACCGGCCAGGTCATGCCGACAGCCTGCACGGTCGCATCGATCCCGGCGCCGTCTTCGGACAACGCGATCCCGGCGTACCGTGGATCGCGGGGGCGCATGGCGACTAGCATGGCCAAATGACCACCGCTGGATTGCCCGGTGACGCCGACCCGGTTAGGGTCGAGACACAGCCGCGCCGCGCTCGCTTTCAACCAGCGGATCGCGTAATTGATATCAGTGAGCGAGGTTGGATAGGCGTCCGCGCCATCGCGGAATTCCAACGAGGCGCCAGCGATCCCGGCTTTGGCGAAATACGCGTCGCGCTCATATCCGTCTTCCACCGCGCCCTTGGTCCAGCAACCACCGTGCAGATCAACCACGACCGGGAACGGCCCGTCCCCATTGGGGCGGAATAGTCGCATGGTCATCGACCGGTCGCCATGGCGCATATATTCAAAATCTGTGGCGGTGTAATCTTCACTGTCTCTCGGCATAACAATTATCCTTGTTCGCGCAAATTTTCCTATATTACCACCAAATTGCGGGTTGAGGGCGTCTTTATTTCAGCCACTGGAAAGGATATTCTCCCGCTCTAAATTTAGAGTGGGAGAAAGACACCATGGTTTATCAAGCAAAAGAAATTGCGCCCGGGCGTTACCGGGAAGACATCGGACGGTATTTCGACGACTTTGTGGTCGGCGATGTGTACGAACATCGGCCCGGCCGGACGATTTCAGAAGCGGATAATTCCTGGTTTACACTGTTAACCATGAATACCCATCCGCTCCATTTCGACGCCGCTTACGCCGCTAAAAGCGAGTTCGGCAAGCCGTTGGTGAACTCCGCGCTGACCCTGTCAATCGTGGCGGGCATGAGCGTCAGCGACACTAGCCAGAAGGCCATCGCCAATCTGGGCTGGACCGACATCAAGCTGACCGCGCCGGTATTTCATGGCGACACCATCTACGCCGAAAGCGAAGTGCTGCACAAACGCCTGTCAAAATCACGTTTGACCCAAGGCGTGGTCTCCATCCGCACGACCGGAACCAAGGAAGACGGCACGGTCTTCATGAGCTATGAGCGCACCATGCTGGTCCCCAAACGCGGCCATGGCGTTGACGACATCGCCGATTAACACCACACTTTCAGAATTACCCCGTAGGAGCCACCCACATGTCGGCACAAGATAATAATGACCAAGAACGCATGATCCTCGACAGTGTCGAGCAATTCCTCGACCGCGACGTGCGGCCCCATGTAATGGCGTTGGAACATGACGACATCTGGCCCGAGGAAATCGTCGGCAAGATGGCGGAACTTGGCCTGTTCGGCTCCATTATCGATGAAGAATATGGCGGGCTGGGCCTGTCGTGCTCCACCTACGCCAAGGTCGTGGAGTCGGTTACGCGTGTGTGGATGTCGCTGGCGGGCATCTTCAATTCCCATCTGATCATGTCGTCCTGTGTCCAACGCGCGGGCACCGAGGCGCAGAAGAAGAAATGGCTGCCGAAATTCGCCACCGGTGAAATTCGCGGCGGATTGGCGCTGACCGAACCCAATTGTGGGACGGATCTACAGGCCATCCGCACCCGCGCGGTAAAGGACGGCGACCACTACGTCGTCAACGGCACCAAGACCTGGATTTCCAATGGCATCCATGGGCACTGCTTCGCGGTGATGGTAAAAACCGATTGGGAGGTCGAACCACGCCACCGGGGGGTCAGCCTGTTCTTGATCGAAAAAGGCGAAGGCTTCACACCGTCGCGCAAGCTTGAGAAGCTGGGGTACAAGGGCATCGATTCCGCCGAACTTCTGTTCGACAACTGCCGCGTGCCGGCCGAAAACCTGATCGGCGGCGAAGAAGGCGTGGGTTTCAAACACGTCATGGGCGGCTTGGAGCTGGGCCGCATCAATGTCGCGGCGCGCGGCGTCGGGCTGTCACAAGCCGCGCTGGACGAAGCGGTTAAATACGCGCAAACCCGCGAGACCTTCGGCCAACCCATTGCGCAACATCAGGCGATCCAGTTGAACGTCGCCGACATGGTGACGCGGACCGAAGCCGCGCGGCTGTTGACCTACCGCGCCGCCGAAGCCTACGATCGGGGCGAGCGCTGCGACATGGAAGCAGGCATGGCGAAGTTGTTCGCCACCGAAGCTGCCGTCACCAACTCGATGGACTCGATGCGGGTGCATGGCGGGTACGGCTATTCCAAGGAATTCCCGGTCGAACGCTATTATCGCGACGCGCCGCTGTTGACTATTGGCGAAGGTACCAATGAATTACAGCGCATCATTATCGCTCGGCAACTCTTCGCCCGTAATCCGGTATAAATCTATTTGAAAGGCGTCCTGACATGACCCCCAACGCAAAGATGGCTCTGTCTCATTTAAAGGTTCTCGACCTCACCTCAAATCTGTCGGGCCCGTATTGCGCCATGATCCTGGCCGACCAGGGGGCGGACGTCATCAAAATTGAACGGCCCGATGTGGGCGACGACATGCGGCTGACCCCCCCGTTCATCAATGGTGAAAGTGCGCCGTTCATGCTGTTCAACCGCAACAAGCGCAGTCTGGTCCTCGACCTCAAAGACCCGAAAGATTTGGAACATCTGAAGCTTCTGGTCGCCGACGCCGACATCTTAGTAGAAAACTTCAAGCCCGGCACGGCCGAACGCATTGGCGTCGGATATGACGCCATGCACGCGCTCAACCCGCGTCTGGTTTATTGCTCCATCTCCGGGTTCGGGCAAACTGGCCCCTACGCCAAACGAGGTGGGTTTGATTTGATCAGCCAGGGCATGACCGGTCTGGCGGCGGTATGTGGCGAAGAAGACGGCCCGCCGCATCGCCTGCCCATCCCGGTCACCGACCTTTGCGGCGGCATGAACGGAGCGCTGGGCGTGCTCACCGCTATTGCCGCTAGGGAACACACCGGCAAAGGCCAGCATGTCGACACCTCCTTATACGAAGCTGGGTTGGCGTTGGGTGTCTACGAAGCCGCGTTCCATTTCGCCACTGACGCAGTCCCGCCGCGTCTGGGCCAACGCCATCGCGGCAGCGCGCCCTATCAAATTTTCAAGACCAAGGACGGCTATGTCACCGTTGGCGGCGCCGCGCAGAAATTCTGGTCGATCACCTGCGAAGTGCTGGGTTGTCCGGAACTCATCGACGATGCGCGCTTCGCGGCGAAGGCCGATCGGGTAAAGAACAACCTGGAACTGGTCGACATTCTAGAAACCTACTTCGCCAAGGAAACCACCGATCATTGGTTCCAGGCGCTGGATGCCAGAGGCGTACCCGCAGGCCCGGTGCAAAACCACAAGGAAGCTCTCAGCGACCCGCAGGCCCTGGCCCGCGATATGGTGGTCAAGGTGGACCACCCCACGGCAGGTGAAACCAAGACGCTCGGCGTCCACATCAAGCTATCGGACACTCCCGGCGCCATCCGCCGCCCGGCCCCACGCCACGGCGAACACACCGAAGAAATCATCGCGGAGTTGACGAACCGAAAAGCGGCGGAGTAGCCGTCTAACGGGCGGCTCACGTGTTCAACAATTTTTAACGTTGTTGAACATGACTATTGCGCCATCAAAAATCCGCGGAACCGTCGCGCCACATCGTAGGGCGACACGGTGGGTCGGCCTAGATTCTTAATGCTACCCGGTTGCACGCGAATGCGGATGAAATGCGGACCCGGTGCCTTTTGGGCGGCGACGACGCTAGTTTCGAACCCGGCGATGTCGTCAACCGTGGCGGCGCTAGCGTAGCCGCAAGCCAACGCAACGCGGGCGAAGTCGACCCCGGCGGACACAGTCGCCTGTCCGCCCGTTGAATCATGAACGCCGTTGTCGAACACGATGTGAATCAGATTTTCCGGATTCTGCGCGCCGATGGTCGCCAGATTGCCCATCTTCATCAACGCAGCCCCATCGCCGTCCAGAACGACAACCGAACGTTTAGTGTTGAGCGCAACGCCCAGCCCCATCGCGCTGGCGCAGCCCATGGAGCCGACTTGATAGATATGCTGTTCCCGGTCTTCCAGGGTGAATAATTCGCGCCCGCATTTGCCAGTCGTCGCGACAATGGCCGCCTCCGGCGCCAACGCCAACAGCCGTTCCAACGCGTCAAATCGTCGGGGTAAATCCCCCCCTGTTGTGTGATCTATGGGGTCAGCGATGGGCCGGGCCGGCAGCACAGGCTCATGTAGTTCCGCATCAGCCACCGAGCCCTTGGCCATGACAAAGGCGTAGGGCAGTTCCCGCGCCGCCATCTGGTCAAACGCGGTCTGAAGCGACGCTTGGATTTGGTCCGTTTCACTGGGGAATGACGCGTGCCGAACATCGATATCATCCAAAACCTTATCTACGATCTGTCCCATCAATTCATGTTGTGGTTCATCGTTGAGACCCGGTTGACCGCGCCAGGTGACAATCATCATAGTGGGAATGCGGAACGGCCAGTTCATCGACGTCACCGGGTTAACCGTATTGCCCAACCCAGAATTCTGACAGATCACCACGGTGTTGCGCCCCGCCAACCACGCCCCGGCGGCAATCCCGACGGCTTCGCCTTCGCTGGCGGCGCCGACATAGTCCAGATCACGTCGGCTGATGACCCGATTGATGACCGGCGTCAAAAACGAACACGGCACGCCCGTAAAGAAATCATACCCGGCGTCACGCGCCGGGTTTAGAAAATCATCTGCTTCAATCATAGGGTTACCCTATTCAAGTAATATTACGGGCTTGCGCCAAATCATGCGCATCATCGACATCGAGCCATTGTCCGGTGATGTACTGCACCTGGACCTTATGTCCCGCCGCCATCATCCGATTCAACAGGTCCGGAATTTCCGCATTCCGTAACAATCCATCGGCATCCATCGCGTCCAACTCCACGCGCACGGCAGCGGCACCAGCTTTGCTCAGCTTCAACATGCCAACCCATTCGCCCGTCGCGTCTTCAGGTGAAATGCCATGCCCGGCAGCACTTAAATTAACCAGCGCATCATCCAGAAAATTGGTCGTAAACGCACGGTCCGCCACGATCAGGTCCCGCACCAATCCTTCGGCAGATTGTTCCCGGTCGCGCCACAACGCATCGGCGACAATCACAATATCGCCCTCGGCGCGCAACAAAGCGTCCAGCATATAGGGTCTGAACAAGATATCCCCATAGGTCACCAGACACGGGCCATCGAGGTCTTCCCGAGCGCAAGCGAGGGAATACAGTTCCTTGGTATCGGCGAATTCATCGTTATCACGCGTTCCGACGGAGGGCAGGTCAATAGCGTCTTTCTTGTATCCGCGCACAATTATCACGTCCTGGACGCCGGACTCATTCAGCATCGCAACCTGGCGGCGCAGCAGCGGTTGCCCGCGCACATCGATCATGCATTTGGGTTTGTCGTCGGTTAATTTTCCCAAAGCAGCGCCGCGCGACGCAGCCAGAACAATCGCCTTGCAGCCGGCGTCCTGGGTCGGCAAATAACGTTCCTCCGCCGCCGCCAATTCCTCGTTACCTGTCAACACGAAGACTTCCTTCACACTGGCAATGCGCGCTTCCGGTCCCACCAGGGATTCGGTATCGAATATTTCCTTGCTCAAATCACGCATCGCCTGGATCGCTACACGCATGTTGTGATTGGCCCAGATGATGAGGCTAATCTCGTGATCGCGAAATTGCTGCGTTGGCGTCGCGTAATACATGGTCGGTACGATCACGACCGGCGAGCGGTTACCCCATTCTTTGGTGAAGGCGAATATCTCGCTCGGGTCGGCAATTTTAGAATGGATTAGAATCGCATCGGCGCCCGCTTCGTTATAGGCCTCGGCCCGGCGCAAGGCTTCATCCAACCCCCACCCCGAAATTAGCGCCTCCACCCGCGCGATGATGCTGAAATCATCACTGCGTTGGCTGTCCTTCCCGGCTTTAATCTTGCCACAAAACTCATCTATATCCGCCAAAGGTTGGGCGCTGCCCAAGAAGCTGTTGGTTTTGGGGAATAGCTTATCTTCGATACACACCGCCGCGATATCGCGTTGCTCTAATTTGGTGACCAAACGGCGCATGTTGTTGAAGTTGCCATATCCGGTGTCGCCATCAACCAGAATTGGAACTGATGTCGCGTCGGACATGAACTCCAGCACTTCCAGCACCTGGGTCCATGACGCTTCGTTGTTGTCGCGGACGCCCAACGCCGCCGACATCGATAGGCCAGACGCCCAGATTCCATCAAAGCCGGTTTCCTCGACGATCCGCGCCGACAATCCGTTATGAGCCTCCATGATAAAGTCGAGTGATCCACGTTGTAGCATTTCACGAAAACGCGCCGCCTTGGACAATTTGGCGTTCCCACCACCTTCAACGATTGCAAGTTTCACAGACGTCATCAATTTTTTCCTATTATTTTTAAATTGGCGCCAAAATTAGCCCCAATTTTTAACCCCGCCGTCTTTACCGACGGCGGACCTTCACCACATTGCGCTCTATTCGATCCTATTAACCATGAAACATCGTTAAACAGAGGGTCGCCCAGTCATGAAGACGCGCTATCAGCGCCGTTCACCGTCACATCAGCATCCGCAGATTGTCGAGTTTCTGCGGCGACCGGATCAATATACGTAAATTCAACCTTGTTATAATCACCATAAAGCCGGCGCAAATAATCATCAGGCCGGTTTGGGCAAGAGAGCTCTTTGCCAAGGAATTCGATGCGCGATGTAGGCAGCACAACATCTTTTGGAACGCCGTACCACCCGCTCTCGGTTTTCGGAAAGGCACCTTTGGGGGATATTCGCTCCAGCACGGCGACGTCTTGGCTGACCGCATGTCGATAAACGGCAAGGTCAACCCGAATTTCGCCACGCATCCGGCTACGTTCCCACCGAAAAGGCCAGGGTCGTGGTGGATCAAAGGAGATTGCAATGAGAGATTTATCTACGAATAAATCGACATAATACCCATCCCGCTGACAGCGCTCGGTCAGTTCTTTCGCCAACGACGCCCAGTCTTGGCCATCCTCCAGAACCGCAGAGATATCGATATCATCTTCCCACGCCAACAGGGCCCCATGTTCACGCACTGCGCCCAACAGCGAACCGCCCTCCAACCAATGCGCGACCTTCATATCGCTGAGGCAGGCGCACACATACAAACAAATATCCTTCAAATGCTCTCGGCAACACGGCGCGGTATTGAGTCCGAGTCGATTGGTGTAAAGGTTAAACGCGCACGGCAAGGTATCTTTGGAACAGCCCTGCCAGCGCACATCATCCCCTGACATGTCCAGTTCGCCGATACCGTGGCGTTTGGCAAAACGCCCAATGTCGCCCTTCGCTTGAGTCTTTAGAACCGACACATCCTGATCGTTTAGAATATAGGGCCGCCTCGCACCGGTGGGCCGATGCCGCACATACCACAACACCTCAATCACCATGGCGGCTGCGAGAGCGCCTAGAAGTTTGGGATCCGACGCCGCGTATCCCGCCGCAACCGCCACAGGGAGCATCCACAATCCTGCGTACGCCCCATGTCCAGCCAAGAACTGAATGGCAGGCCGGTCATTTCCAGGTAGAAAATCAATGGCGGGCGCAGAAATTATGGTGAACAACACAACGACGAACGCTGCCGAAATGCACATCAGCGTCACATCCACGCCTTGTGATGACACGGATACAAAAGTGACAAGGGCAACGACAAGACCGCCCGTTGTCAATAAAGTCGACGGTGCCGACGCGCACCAATTCCTAGGATAAATTAACAATCGCAACAGAGACATATACGCCGCAAAATAAAATGCTGCGGCGATAGACGCTTCAAACAAACCCATTTCAATTGACCTTCCGGAAGCGACCCTACACAAAAATGACCGACGACGCCACGCTTCTTTAATGGGATAACTGTCCGATGCTTGGGCAGAATAAATTTTAAGAGGTCAGGCCAAACTAAGGTTTTTATGCGCGTCAGTGCGAAACAGATGCCATTAACACCCTCCCGCCTTCACCGCTAACCAGGCAACGCATCCCTGACTTAGACGGTTAGAAAACTGGCAGGGCTCTTGTTGACCCCGCCAGATAATCTTTACCAAATCGTCCCGCCGTCCCCAAAGCACGGAAAGGTGGATCAATCATGGGTCTGCCAACAGGGCCATCTCAAGTTGCATAATCTGCCTAGAGGCCTCACTGTATATATTATTAAATTTTAAATGAAGGGGTTTACAATGCTATTCCACATATCCGCTACTCACTCCTATGATACTTGCACTGCTCACAATCCTGACAAACGCGCAGTGCAAACCGCTGCTTTTGCAGCCGCCGCAGAGCACGGTGTGAAAATTCACTTTGAAGTTGTCAACCGACTAGAACACAATATTTTTTTGCTAGTGGAAGCAGACAGCATGGAGTCTATTGATGCTATGTTCGACCCGATTCTAGAGTTTGGTCACTTTGAGATAACCCCCGTAATAAAACGTTAACACCAACAGTGCTACGTGACACTGTCCACCTAATTTTGGTTCGACACGGTTATGGAAAAATCCGTATTTAAATTTTTTGGAATCACCGTCATGGTGCGTTTACTGCCAGTGTTCGCCGGTATGTCCTTATTCTGATAGAGACGAGAGCGTTGTCGCACCTTGAGCGTTAACTCACGCATTTCATGCGTCATTCATGAACGACCAAATCTTTAAAAGCCGCGTTTATGTTTGGCTCGTATAGGCGACAATAAAACCATGTGACCTCGCCGACGTTGGTTCATGGGCAGACTGAGCCAGACGCGGCAAACTCGAGCACTAACCAACAGAAACGCAACTACTCGGCATATGTCCTCTGGCGTAGATCTATGGCGGCAAGGCGTTACATTATGATGTAAAGTTTTCCTTTGTAAGGATTCCCCTTGCAAAGCCGAAAAAATCTTATCCCCTGAAGACCTGACGGTAGATTGTACGGCATTAGACGTGGATCAGGCCTATTCTGTCTTCGTGTAATACAAATGCGGCTAATAGCACACTTAATATGCGGAGCTTGTTGGGACTGCCAACGGCAATATTTCTATCTGAGCAGCCGCCAGGTCCTGTTAGTTTCGTAGTGGCCTGTGGCCTCAGATACTACGGTTACGTTTAGATCTTTCCTCAGCTTCTTGTTAGCTTAGACGTTAGGAAGCATAACCCGATCGGAAAGCGCCAGAATGCCACTATGATTGAAGGCATACTATTATAAACTGGATGTAGGTCAGTTGAAATTAGATGCCATCCCCAATTTTCGCAAACTATCCATTGAATTTCCAAAGAATTTATATTTTAAATTACGTTAAAAAATCAATGTGCATTGTAACATTCTGTTCAGATTACCCCATCACTACGCAGCGATTCTATCGTGTCCGGCGTCATATCAAGGAGTTCACGCAATACCTCGTCTGTATGTGCACCAAGCGTGGGACCAGGCCAGCGGATACGACCAGGGTCTTCCGGGACAATAGGTACGATTCCTGCTTGCAGGACCGCACCAAACAGCGGGTCTTCTACCTCTTGTACCATGCCTCGATGACGGTATTGCGGATCAGCGGCAATTTCGGCGGCGGTATAGACGAGCGAACTCGGAATATCAGCTTCGGCAAGCAAATCGAGCAGCGCTTCAGACGTGAACGTCGCCGTCCACTCACCGATAATACTGTCGAGCACATCAACGTTTTTAACCCGTGCCTGGTTACCAATAAAGCGTGGGTCCTCGGCAAGATTAGGACGCTCCATCACCATCACGAGTCGTGCGAACAGCGGCTCTGAATTTCCGGCAATCAGTACCCATTTTCCGTCAGATGCAGCGTAAGCACTGGTCGGTGCTGCCGTCGCGATCCGCGATCCCGTCGGCTGCTTCACGGTACCAAGTACGCCAAACTCGGGCAGCATCCCTTCCATCATGCTGAGAACAGAATCAGTTAATGCCACATCGAGGCTTCGCGCCCGCCCGTCACCACCAGCCCGGTCCCGTTGCCAAAGGGCAGACATGACGCCGAACGCTGCATAGAGCCCTGCGATAGAATCACCTATACTAACACCGACCCGGACCGGCGGCAGGCCAGACATGCCTGGCGCGTGATCGCTCAGATGCCGCAACCCGCCAATCGACTCGCCAATTACACCAAATGCAGCTCGATCCTTGTCAGGTCCATCCTGGCCATAGCCTGAAATATGGGCAATCACCAGATCTGCGCGCACGGTCCGCAACACTTTCGGTCCCAGCCCCATACGGGCAAGTTGACCGGGACGAAAATTCTCCACGACGGCGTCGCTAACCCCGGCGAGCCCCAATACAATTTCTTTTGCCTTAGGGTGCTTCAGGTCGAGCGTAATGCAGCGCTTGTTGCGCGCGTGCTGCGACCACCAAGGCGAATGCCCGTCGACATGGATGCCCCACTGGCGAACTGGGTCACCACTTAGCGGCTCGATCTTTATTACGTCAGCGCCTAAATCTCCAAGTAGCCGAGTCCCGAACGGGGCTGCGATAAAATGCCCGATTTCCAGTACCCGCAAACCCGTAAGCGGTCCCAGCTGCGCCGCTTCCACCATGAACCCAATCCTCTCGCATTAAAGATCCGAACAACGAAACGGTGTGTATCATTCAAGGTCAGAGCTGTCAGCCTTACAAAAAATCTTCAACAACTTGAAGCTATACGCTGAACGAAGAAAGCCATACTTGCCAACGGGTTTACACCTTACTCACTTCGTGGCACGCGCTTCTAGGTATGCAACCAAGTTGAGCATCTTAATAGCGTCGATCTTTGGGGTTGGCTTTTGGGTTGGCCGGTTTTGGCGAAGTTAATCCCAGTACCGTCTTCGACTGACAATATCTCGACCGCATACGAATCGCGCTTAAATATCGAGCGGCATCCGCTATATTAGGTAAAACATTTCGTTTTGCCGTCTTAGGTAGAGGTTTAAAAGAGACTAATGCATTGCTCAATTTATAACGACCAGGCGGTAAATTTGTGCCTAGTATGTGGCCAAAAGCAAAAAACGCCTCCTGTTTATGGGGCGCAATTATCTCTAACCCATTGATTCTAAATGGTGCCGCCGGACAGAATTGAACTGTCGACCCCACCATTACCAATGGTGTGCTCTACCCCTGAGCTACGGCGGCGGTGGGACAGCATATGCCATATGGGGGGGGACGACGCAAGGTGCCTGCGCAATCGCCAATACACGTCGATTCCTAATGCTCGCCAGATGCCACGAATTTTGTTATAGTCAGCTTCTTTCTTGAAACAGCGACTCGCCTTCCATCATGACCAATTCCGACCCCGATACATCTCAGGAACCTGTTTCCGCCAAGGCGAAACGGGTGAAGGACCGCGCCGACAGATTAAGGACGTCGCTGCGCGCCAACCTTCTGAAACGAAAGGCGCAATCCAGAGCTCGCGCGCCTGGGAACCCGCCCGCCGATGCCACGCCGGATTGTTGAAACTCCACCGCTCTCAGCACGCCTTGTGATCGCCATATTCCTCGCGTAGAAACGCTAAATTATGCATAAGCGACGCCGTTCTAGGCTTCGCGGCTTTATCCAATATTTGCACCCATCCCTACCAAGCGCGGGAAACTGAAATTACATGGACCACATCCGTATCCGAGGTGGGAATCCTTTAAACGGCGTCATCCGAATTGGCGGGGCAAAAAACGCCGCTTTACCATTGATGACCGCCTGCCTGCTCACCGACGAAGCCCTGACCCTATCCAACTTGCCGCATCTGGCGGATATTACGACACTCGCCAATTTGTTGATCCAACACGGTGTTGACATAAATATGGAGGGCGAAAACGGCGGGCATGAAGGCCGCACACTGTCCTTATCGGCGCACAACATCACCAGCACCGTCGCGCCGTATGATCTCGTGCGGAAAATGCGAGCAACCGCGCTGGTGCTGGGGCCCTTAGTCGCGCGGTTTGGCCAGGCGCGCGTATCGCTGCCCGGCGGTTGCGCGATTGGTGCCCGCCCCATTGATTTGCACATCAAGGGGCTCCAGGAACTCGGTGCGAAAATCGAACTCGAAGGCGGATACGTCAACGCGAGATGCAACGGACGCCTCACCGGTGCGGAAATCGTTTTTCCCTTCACCTCGGTCGGGGCGACGGAGAATTTGATGATGGCGGCGACGCTCGCCGATGGTGAAACTCGCCTGATTAACGCCGCGCGGGAACCGGAGGTCATTGATCTCGCCAACTGTCTGGTAGCAATGGGTGCCCAGATCGACGGCATCGGATCTGACACGTTGGTCATTCAGGGCGTCGAGCGCTTGGGTGGGACCAGCCATCGCGTCATCGCCGACCGCATCGAAGCCGGCACCTACGCCATGGCGGTGGCGGTGACCGGTGGCGAAGTGCAATTGGTCGGCGCCAACCTGGAACATCTGGGCGCGGTTTCAGAGACATTGCGCGCGGCGGGCCTGATCCTGGAAGAAACCGACACTGGCATATCCGCCCGGCGCGAAAACGACAGGTTGACGGGGGTCGATGTGATGACAGACCCCTACCCCGGATTTCCCACCGATATGCAGGCGCAATTCATGGCGTTGATGGCGACGGTCAACGGTGCGTCGATGGTGACGGAAACGATTTTTGAAAACCGCTTTATGCATGTCCCGGAATTGACGCGGATGGGCGCTAACATAAATTTGCACGGTGGATCGGCGATGATCCGGGGCGTCCCCAAACTCACGGGCGCGCCAGTTATGGCGACGGATTTACGCGCGTCCGTCAGTCTAGTCCTGGCGGGGTTGGCCGCCGACGGTGACACCATCGTCAATCGCGTCTACCATCTGGATCGAGGCTATGAGCGATTGGAAGAAAAGCTCGCCGCATGTGGTGCCGAGGTAGAACGAATCAAAGGCGATTGATGAGTGATGGCGACGACAAACTGTTAAAGTTACGCGCGCATGACAGTGAAGACTTAGCTGTCATTTCCGCCTTGCTGCAAGACGCCTTGGTCCCGCTGGGCGACATCACGCACCTACCACACGAAACAAGTTTCATCATGGCGATGAACCGGTATCGTTGGGAACGCAGCGATACGCGTCAACGTGTGCATACCGGCGTCCGGTTCGATACAGTGCAACGCGCGCAATTCAGCGGCATCGATCAACGCAACCGTCGACAGTTTCTTTCCTTTATGGCCATCGAATTCCAACCCCAGGGGAACGACCTGGATGAAATCCTCCTCCATTTTTCCGGCGAGGGTCGTATCCGACTACAAATCGACAACCTTTCCTGCCGACTTACAGATTTTGACGAACCCTGGTCGACGCACAGGCGCCCCGACCATGACCTTGGATAAGACAGCACTTGGTGAAAATGATGCCGACAGACAATGAGCCCATAATCGCAGACGCCGAGCCCGGCCCCATCGCGTGGACTCGAGATTCTCTATCTCCTGACGATGGCGTGGTCCGCCTTTCCGATGCGTGCCTTGGTGAATTGGATGCCGCGGTGAAGACGTTAAAAGACAATCCGATGCCCACATTGGCGGTGCGCCCAGAATACTTTGACCTCCTGGCTTGCCAAGCGACGGTCGCCAACGCCAGAGAGATGCTTCAACATGGCGTTGGATTTGTGATCCTCGACCGCTTGCCAATGGACCGCTATTCCCGTGAGGAAGCGGAACCGTTGTACTGGCTGTTAACATCCATGATTGGCCGTCCCGTCGCCCAAAAATGGGACGGTAAGATGATTTACGACGTGCATGATTCCGGGAAGAAACCAGGCCACGGCGTTCGCCCCGACATCACGAATGTGGAACAGAATTTCCACACGGATAATAGCTACAATCTAAGTCCACCGGATTACGTGTGCCTGTTCTGCTTACAGACCGCGAAGGAAGGCGGCGTCAGCGGCATTGTCAGTTTCCCCGCCGCCCACAACGAAATGCGCAAACGCCACCCCGACCTTTTGCCTCGATTATACCAGCCCTATATTTTTGATCGCCAACGCGAACACGCGCCAGACGCCCCTAAAATATTGCGCCATCCCATGTTTGAAAGCGTCGATGGGAAATTGCTGGGTCGCCTGTCTCGATTCCAGGTGATGAACGGCTACAAACTGGCGAATGAAACGATGGACTCCGAAGGCGCTGCGGCGCTGGACGCCCTTGAAGGCATCATGAACGACCCAACCATGCGGAAAGATTTTCACTTCGAACCCGGGCAAATTCAAATCCTGGATAACCGCCGGTGTGGCCACAAGCGCACGGCGTTTCTTGATCATCCAGAACCCGAACGCAGGCGGCGTTTGATAAGGCTTTGGTTGCGCGAATCCGGCCGACCGTTTTACAATGGATAACCCCACCCCCGCACCGTTACGCTGCTCAACCCCAATATTTTAGGAGACGTGCGACATGGACACTAATTTTTATCAGAACTGGCATGTCCGAAAACCAATGGCCCGCGGGTCAAACGGTGTCGTCGCCAGCCATCACAGAGCCGCCGCCGAAGCCGGCGCGGCGGTCCTAAGCGCAGGCGGCAACGCCATCGACGCCGCGGTGGCCACATCCTTTGCGGTCTCCGTCGTCGAACCCTGGATGAGCGGCGTCGGCGGTTGTGGGTTCATGATGGTGTATCTGGCCAAGGAGAACAAAGTTCGCTGCTTCAATGGCGGCGTCGTCTCCCCCAAGGCCCTCGACGTTAATAATTACCCGTTGGTCGGCGGCGAAAGTGGTGATTTATTCGCGTGGCCTGGTGTATTGGAAGATCGCAACGTTCACGGCTACCATTCCATCGCGACGCCGGGGTATGTGGATACAATCGGGCTGGCGTGGGAACGCTATGGCAGCAAGGATTGGCCGGGCCTCTTGGCACCCGCCATTGAATTGGCGGAACGCGGCCTACCCGCGAATTGGGCGACGTCCCTCAACATCGCCTCCGCCGCGCCAGACATCGTCAAATACCCGACAACGGAGAGCATTTATCTTCCCACCGGATTTGTGCCCATGGCGACAGGCGGCAAGGATATCCCCCATTTACCCCTAGGCAATCTGGCGCGGACATTGAAACGTTTGGCCGAAGCCGGACGCCGGGATTTATACGAAGGCCAACTTGCGGAATTGATCATCGCCGATATAAAGGCCGGCGGTGGATCCTTATCCGCCAATGATTTGGCGTCATACAAAGCGCTTGAAATCGACCCGCTGTCCTTCCGGCATGGCGACGCAATGGTACACGGTGCTCCGGGGTTGAGCGCGGGACCGACGCTAAAAGACTCAATGAGCAAATTCGCCGGTAAAATTTCACGAACCGGTGAACCTTCGGCCAGCGACTACGAAGCCTGGGCCACGGCGATGCAGCAGGCCTATGTCACGCGTTTCGCTACGATGGGCGACGTCGATGAAAGCCGCGATCCCACCTCCACGACCCATCTGACAGTCATCGACGGAGAGGGTAATATCGTCTGCTTCACTCAAACCCTGCTCTCCGCGTTCGGCAGCAAGGTCGTGTTGCCGGAAACCGGCATCTTGATGAACAACGGCATCTTCTGGTTTGATCCACGCCCCGGCCTGCCGAATTCACTTGGAGCCGGGAAACGGCCCTTGTCAAATATGTGCCCGGTGATCGTCACCGCCGATGACAAGCCCTGGTTCGCGCTGGGCGGTTCTGGTGGGCGAAAGATCATGTCCGCCGTCATGCAAATTTCGTCAATGATGATCGATTGTGGCATGGATTTCGAATCCGCGTTCCATCAGCCCAGAATCGATTACAGCGGTGATGACAAGGCCGCGGTCGACACAAGATTGGGGGAGGATGTCGAAGCCGCGATTGCCAAGCATATGTCGACGCGACGGGAGGAACAAACGATCCTGCCGAACAATTTCGCCAAACCGAACGGCGTCATGCGCGACCGCAAAACCGGTGAATTCCTGGGCGCCGCCGATGTGATGAACCCTGTCGCAGGCGCGGTTGCCGGGTAGACATGCGACGCCCACGCGCCAAGATGAGACTGGCGCGGTCCGTCGCCATATGCCATGTAGAGCCATCACGAAAGCATGATTGGAGGCGAAAACTGTGCGTGCGAATCAACCCTTGATTCTCGCCGTGCCGAAAGGCCGCATTCTCAAGGAATTGGAACCGTTATTATCGGGCGTCGGGATTGAACCCGAAGCCGCCTTCAATGACCCCTCGGCGCGTCAACTTCA
>JAPKDL010000166.1 GCA_028822585.1 Alphaproteobacteria bacterium
CGTGGGTGCCACAGAGAAAGGTTTTGAACAATGACTAGTGATCGCTTTGGGCTCCGCTGGGGGTTGGCGGGCGGCTCGACGCTGGCGTCTATAGATGAAGTGCGGGACGCGGCCCGATTTGCCGAAAAGGCGGGTTTTGACAGTTTTTGGATTTCACATGCGATGGGCGTTGATTCCATTGCGGCGCTGGCTTGCCTGGGCGGCGATTTCCCTGGCCTTGGCGAAGTTGGCACATCGGTTGTGCCCCTCTATGGCCGCCATCCGGTTGGGCTCGCCCAGTTGGCGCGCACGGCGCAGAACGCCTTGGGCGGGCGGTTCACCCTTGGAATCGGGGCTGCGTCCAAACGTCATGCGGAGGACGTGCTCGGCCTTTCGTGGAACAAGCCATTTTCCTACACGCGCGAGTTTGTGGAGGCATTGGCGCCGTTGCTGACGGGCGAGGTGGCGGATACCGATGGCGAGCAGATTTCTGCGCACGCAACGCTTGGGATCGAGGCGCAACCGACGCCAATTCTGCTGGCGGCGCTTGGGCCTCGGATGTTGCGGTTTGCGGGCGCCCGGTTGCAGGGCACGACGCTGGGTCAATGTGGGCCGCGGACGATTTCATCCTATATTCTCCCAAATCTACAAGCCGGCGCCGAGAGCGCCAACCGCAGCGATGATTTGCGCATCATGGCGTTGGTGCGAATCTGCGTTACTGATGACTTTGCAGGGGCAAAGGTTCTGGCGCGGGAAATCGCTGCGCATTACCAGTCGTCGCCGTCCTACGCCAACGCCACTAAGCATGAAGGTCTTGAGGACGCTTCCGATCTGCACTTGATAGGCGGCTGGCAGCAAATTCTGGATGGGCTGGCGGCATACGCTGAGGCGGGGACGACGGATTTGCGTATTCAGGTCGCGGCGCACGACGACAAATCCCGCGAGGCGACATATGACGCTCTGGCGGAGTATATGTCCTGAGTTTGGAATTTAAATGATGTCATCGAAACGGATGGTGCCCATCTTCATGTTTGCAGTCGGAGCTTTTTAGCAAATGCTACAGAATGACAATTGGGGTGATCGCGCACGGTTTGGAATGTACATCGTAGGCAACGAAGCCGTACCGGAAGCCGAATGGTGGGCCATGTCGCCCCCGAATGTGTCGGTACATGCCGCCCGTATTACCGCATCCGCGCCCTGGGCTAGTTGGGGAGAAAACCGATCAGGCGTTTATCTTGCAGAAGATTTGATCCGTGGAACCCGGCAGTTTGCGGCCATGCGCTTATCTGTCGTGGTCATTGGCCACAGTTCGAGCAGCTTTTTAGGTGGCAAGGGCTGGGATGAGGCGACGGTGGAAAATCTATCGGCTACTCTCGGTTCAGACGTCATCGCCACAACAAACGGGCTGGATACAGTCGCCGCGCTGCAGGCCTCGGGCGTGCGACGACCGTTTCTGATCATGCCGCCCTGGTATAACGACGACATTGTCGATGCAGGTATCCGCTATTACGAAGATCACGGATTTGAACCCGCAGGGCTCCACCGTTTCGACCCAGGCCCAAAATGGCGAGATGTACCACTGGGTGATCTAACTCAGCGTGGCCTGGGGTTCGAGCAAGATGTCGAGTCGCTCTATGCACAGGTCAAGGACATTTGTCCGGTTGAAGCGGATGGGGTGCTCATCGCCGGGACGGGGTTTCGCTGTGTGGCGATCCTGAAGGCGCTTGAACAAGACTTAAAACGACCGGTGCTATCGGCGAACCAGGTCAGTCTATGGCATTGCTTGCAACTGGCTGGCGTTCGATCTGAAGTTTCAGGTTATGGGAATATCTTTAAACTATAAGGTGCCGGCCGTACCGTTTTCCCTTACCGTTTTCGATGATCCCGTTTAAGGCCCGGCTTTCGGGGATGGGCGTAAGAGTGATGGAATTGCCCCTCCTGATGTTCGAGGGCCGCCATTTCATCTGCAGTGCGGCGACAAATATCGAGCAATTGATCCTCGACCCAGTAATGCGCACGGATACCGGCAATGACATCTTCGTCCCGCTTCGAATTTTTCTGCAGCCATTGAACCGTACGGCGCACGGCGTCCACCGCCGGAACTTGGTCGCGGTAGCCGAGGTCGGCGTATATATTCTTCAGGTCCAGCACGCGATGATAATCGGCGCTGGCGAACAATGTCAGCTCCCGCCCGGGCGAGGCGTAAGCGTCTGGGATGGGAACGATTTCCAGAGTATGGTCCATTTCCCGTGCGATGAGTTCAATCCACTGGGCCATGGAAAATTGCTGGTCATCGCCGCAATTGTAGATTTTCCCCGCAGACCGGTCCGGATGATCGACGGCAAGCAGAACCGCATGCGCCATGTTTTCTGAAAATCCCCTTGTGTTAATGTTCATACCGCCATTGGCCAAAGGTACGGCTTTGCGCCCGTCGAGACAGCGCTGGATCGCCCACGTGATGAAAATCGTGCGCACCTGTCCTGGTCCATACACCAGGGGATAGCGGAAATGGGTCACGTTCATGTGGCCTTGTTCATGATGCGCCAGGAGGGCGTCTTCGGTGGCGCGGATAAGGAAACCGAAGCGGGCTTCTTCTTCGGTTTCCACTCGTGTGGCGTTCTCCGGCGTCGGTATCGGTGGACCTGCAGGAATTAAGGCGTGCGGATCGGCGTAGCCACGGTAGCCGGGGGAACCGCCCACGGTGATAAGGCGGTCCGTCTTATCGGCCAAAACATCGGCGACATATCGTATTCTTCCATAGGTCGCGACAACCAAGTCGAAAGTTCGGTCCCTCAAAACATCCGACAAGGTTTCCGGGAAGTGCGGATCGCCGACCAATCGTTCAATATGGGTCGGAATGGCCGGATTGTCATGACTGCCCCGGTTGAGCATCGCGACGTCATAGCCGCGCTCGACAAGGCCCCGAATGATATGTGGCCCCGTGGGTCCGGTGCCGCCAATAACCAATGCTTTCAATTGTTTGTCTCTTTGTGGAAGAAAAGGCGCCAGCCGACCGGGAATGTCGAGTGGCGCCCGTATTTCACTGCCTAACCATACTCAGGACGTCGCAGCCTTGAAATCGTCGAGCTGCACTCGTGCGCCGGCGATCATGCAATGGAGGTCAGACGTCAACATCACCATGTCAAAGCCGCGCTTTATGGCGCCCGCCGCGAATGCCGCACCCGCGCAATGCATGACAGCTTTGATGCCGTGCTTGTGTGCGGTCTCAAGAATCTTGTCACAGGTGGCGAGATGAGTCGGGTCAGGGTTATCGGCGCGCGGCGCCATACCCAATGCGTAGGACAGATCGGCCGGCCCAATATAGACGGCGTCGAGGCCAGGCGTGGCGCAGATGGCGTCAAGGTTCGCAAGACCCTCCTGCGTCTCGATCATGGCCATGACGATGATCTCGTCATTCGCGTGGGCCGCGTAGTCAGCGCCGGCGTATTGCATAGCGCGCACGGGTCCTGACGAGCGCATGCCGACGGGCATGTACCGGCACGCCGCCACTGCCTTCGCTGCTTCTTCGGCGGTGTTCACCAGCGGCACAATGATGCCGTAAGCGCCAAGATCTAAGGCTTTCATGATCGCCGCAGGATCGTTCCAGGCGACGCGCACGATGGGGGTCGTCTCTGTCTGCGATATCGCCTGCAGCATGGGCAGGACGTCGCCTAATTCCGAGGTGCCGTGTTGTAAGTCGACGCACAGCGCGTCGAAACCCTGACGCGCCATGACTTCGGCCGAAAATCCATGGGATACCGAGAGCCACCCCAAGGTTGCATGTTTGCCATCTCGCCACATCTGTTTGATTTTATTTGGTCGCATAGTCACACCTTCAGTGTTGTTTTCATCAGTGTTGGTTTCACCGGGGCGAGGTCGCTGGCGCTAAGGACAGTCTTTTGGGTGCCGACCCGGCGGTTCTTATAACGTGCCTTTTTATGGTCGCGCGGTCGAGCCCCTTTTGGTTCACCTGAACGTATCAGGATTGATTAAAGCGGTCTTTCTATTCCGCAAGGCTGGCCAGGAATGTTTCATGAAACCGCAGGGCTGCTAGGCCAGCCGCCGCGTTGGCCAATTCGTCGTACACCGGAAACCCGCTTTCCAGCGCCAGGGTCTTGCACAGGCGTTTTCGGGAATCGATGTCTTCGCGGCCATCGGAGCGCAGAACAATTTGGATGGTGCGTTCGCCTGAGGTCTCATCGCGGATTCGCGCCGCGGCAGCGATTAGGTTTTCAACCAATTTGTCATTGGTGCCGACAAGGTGGCTCCACACCACGGTTAAATTCAAATGCAGGACGAACGCCGATAACGTTTCGGCTTCGAAGATCATTTCCATCATCGATTCCACGATCTTGCCGTCTTTTGCGGCTAAGGTGCCGGCGGGCACGTCGATGGGGTTGGCGACGCTGGTTCCGGGAGGCAAGCCAACCGCGGCGAGACGGGCCTGTGTGTCTTTGGAGAACGCGCGGACTTGTAAATGCCGTTCTGCAAATGCGTCTACCGCCAGCACGCCGACGCCGCCGCCGTTTCCAAACAAGGCGATTGGGCCTTGGTCACCCCTTACATTCATAGTGTTAGGGGGCACCATTTGAAAGGTTATGGCGGCGTCGATGAACTCTTCTAGATCGCCGGTTAACACGGCACCGGTTTGACGACTGAGGGCGTGCCAGACGCGGGCGTCTCCTGCCAGCGCGCCGGTGTGGGAGACCGCCGCCGCATGGCCCAGTGCGGTCCGCCCCCCTTTCAAGATGATGACGGGTTTGCGGCCTTTGGCCCGGCGCAGGGTTTCAAAGAAGCGGCGGCCATCGGCGATGCTTTCCACATAAAGCCCGATGACCTTTGTGTTCGGGTCGGCCAAATAGAAAGCCAGCAGGTCGCTGGGCCCCAAATCGGCGCAATTGCCAACGGTCATGACGCCACTGAAGCGTAACCCGCGTTCCTGCCCGCGCCGGATAATGTCGACGCCCAATCCGCCGCTTTGCGAGATGATCCCGACGCCGCCGGGCTCATCGCTGGCGCCGGCGGTGAAGGTCAGCCCGCCGCGTGGGGAATATCCACCGTTACAATTTGGGCCAAAAAATCGGACGCCGCCTTCGTTTGCCGCCGCAACAAGGTCCTGTTGCAACGCCTTGCCGGATTCGACTTCGCCGAACCCTGACGCCAGCACATGAGCGAACCGCACGCGATTGTTGGCGGCGCGCAACGTGTCGGGAACCCGGGCTGCGGGTATGGCGATAAGCGCGTAATCGATGGGGGTAGGAGTGTCCGCTAACGTTGGATAAGCCTTGTGGCCTTCGATTTCCATGGCGGTGGGGTGAATCGGGTAGACGGCGCCCTTGAAGCCGAAGCTGATCTGTTGGCGGATGAACCCATTGGCCCGATTGTCGCCACTGGCCGACGCTCCGACGACGGCGATGGCGCGCGGCGTGAACAAGGGCGCGAAGTACTCGCAAACCTCTGCGTCAGGCATGTCGGTGATGTCGGAGCGGGGCTTTAAAGTATTTATGACGGCACCATGACGAAACGGGCGTCGACCGCGACAGCGGCATCGTTTGAGACGATCAGTGGGTTAATGTCAATTTCCGTGAA
>JAPKDL010000167.1 GCA_028822585.1 Alphaproteobacteria bacterium
CCTCCAATTCAATGCCGGCGACCAAAGAAATACTCCGCAATGTGGATAGGGTTCGAAACTGGTTGCTCCTCTTCGTCGCTGATTGCGGAGCCAGTCATGTTTTCCAACCTGAACGCCGTTTGCAGAGTTTCCTTGAAGAACAATGGGTGCTTTTCCTCCGGGACACCGGGTAAATGTCCGACACATCCCAGCTTTTGAATTTCAGTAGAAGCTGATCTTGGAGTCGTTGCTGCAGAGAAATATGACGAATATTTTGCCATGGTTGGCTACGTATGGTGAGAAATAGCCGCATACCTTATGGTTAGCATTGAGTCTGTCGCCCGGATTCTTCAGTTCCTGGCCAAACGCAACGAAACCGAGGAAACAACATGGCCCACGTCCCCGTCTTAAAATCACCCGACCATCTGACTGGCGAGGCCCGCACCATCGCGGAAAAGATCGTCGATACACGCAATTCTCTGGAAGGCCCGTTCTCAGTCTGGATGCACGCGCCGGAGTGGGCCGAGCGTGTCGCCCATCTCGGTACGTTGGTGCGTTGGGAAGGTACGTTGGAACTGCGGATTCGAACGCTAGCCGCACTTGTCGTTGGAAGGCACTTTCAGGCTCAGTATGTGTGGGGCATCCAGGGTGTGATTGGCGCTGAGCGGAATGTTCCTCGCTCGACGATCGATGCGATCCGTGATGGTCATTCCGACGGTATTCCGCCTGAGGACCTGCAGATTATTGACTTTACTCGGCAATTGATTCGCGCAAACCGCGTAGATGAACGGCTGGCGCATGGAGTTATGGAGCGGTTAGGAGCCGATAAATATGTGCAACTGACGACCTGCATCGGTTACTATGCGATGCTAGCAATGACGGTGAACGGGGTCGAACTAGAGCCGAATCCTAATCACGAATCCTTGAAGGTCTGACGAAAGAGCTTGCCCGGTATTAGGGGCTCCGAGACCATTCCTTAACGTGGGTGGCGCAGCCCTCATGGTCTCGAGCGGCCAGTTTGACCGCCAGAAAGATGGGGTCGTACAGCGCGGCCTCCGCGCGTTGCGCCAAGCTATTATAATATTGAATATCAGTTAGCACCAAGGGTGATGCGTTGGGGTGGCGCCACGACGCTTCGTGATGTCCGCGGGTATGGATGAATAGATTAACATGTAATTATCGTGTCATGATCGGGAGTCTAGACGACGATGGTGGTCCTGTCCTTGTTAGGACGATTTTAAATTGGTGGGTGGAACCATGGATGCAACTACGGCTAAGCTTGTTGACTATGCCATGAGTGTTCGGTTCGAAGATTTGCCGACGGGCACGGTAAGTGCATGTAAAAAAAGAATTCTTGACACGCTGGGCTGCGTCGCAGGTGCCTATGATCACCCGATGTCAGTCGCCGCCCGGACGCTGGCTGGACGATATTCAATGGACACACCTGCGACGATTCTGGGGGGACCGCAAAATGTGGCGCCGGAAATGGCCGCGTTCGCCAATGGCGTCATGCTCCGCTTGCTGGATTTAAGCGATACTTACCGGGTGACCAGCGGCGGACATCCGAGTGACGTTATTGCGGGCGTCCTCGCGGCGGCTGAGCTCGGCACGCGCGACGGAAAGTCACTTATTACCGCCGTTTCGATCGCTTATGAAATCTATTGTAGTTGTTGTGACGGCGCGGACCTCAATGCTCAAGGCTGGGATCAGCCGGTGTATGGCGTAGTGTCGGTGGCGCTGGCGGCGGGAAAATTGATGGGGTTGGATCGTGAACAGATGGGGCATGCCGCCGCGCTAGCGTTGACGCCGAACATGGCGATGTTTCAAACCCGTCAGGGTGAATTGTCGAACTGGAAAGGTTGCGCCGGGGCGAATGCGTCGCGAAACGGCGTGTTCGCCGCCATTCTGGCGCAATCGAGGTTTTCGGGACCCTCGGCGGCGATTGAAGGGAAGTTCGGGTTATGGGAAAATACAGGACGGTTTGAGTGGCCGTTGGATGTCGGCAAGCCGCCCTATAGAATTGGCCGTACGGACCTAAAATGCTTCCCAGTGTGTTATCATGGACAATCCGCTGTGTGGGCCACGCTTGGCCTGCGGGACGGTTTGAATGTGGACGACATTGCCTCGATCCACGTGGATACTTACGGCATCGCCAAGGGAATGATGGCGAACGCGCCGAGCCGTTGGGCCCCGGAAACCGCCGAATCTGCCGACCACAGTCTGCCTTATGTGGTGTCACTCGCGGTGGTGGATGGCACCATCGATGTGGGATCGTTTACTAAAGCGCGGCTGCAAGATCCGCAATTGAGCGCGCTCATGCAACGCATCACAGTGGATGAAACCGATGACATGAACGCGTTGTACCCCGACGCCGCGCCCAGCCGGGTCACTGTGCGGTTAAAGGATGGGACGACGACACAGAACGAAATTCGCTACCCCAAAGGGCACCACGAAGCGCCCTTGAGCAGCACAGAGGTCGAGGAAAAATTCCGCAGCCAATTCCGCCCCTATCGAGACGATGCAAAGGCGGACGCCATGATCGAACTGATCGGACGTTTAGACGCCGTGGAAGACATCGACGACGTGTTCACGGCGTTTGCGTAAGGTGTTGACTGATTAAAATCTCGTATTCGAATTTCACATCCGTTCTGAACACGATGCAGTTGTCGGACATATGCGCGGATAGCCTGCCACACCGCCGCCTTGGTCCTTCGCGTGGTACAACGGGGCTAAACCATGAGGACAGGCTACGGTCGAACACAGCTTCCTTGCCTACAAGACCTGAATGAACGTCCGGCATGTTGTTACGGATATTGATTGCCATCCGGGGAGGGGGGCACCTTCATCCATAGAAGCCGCACGGGCCGTATCACTGGCAGGCCGCCGTTTGCCAGCCTTCATATACTCCTATGACGATTTGTAAAATATGCTCTGAGCAGTGCCTTCGCGGCTGCACAGCTCGGCGCTGGTCGCCTCACCATGCAGGCCATCCAGCACAATGCGTAGAGGTAGAGGCAGAGAAAGGCCAGACAGAATTCGAACAGGACTAGGACCGCGATAAAATGGTGGAGACCGCGCTGATCTAACAAATGGTTACGTAGTGTAAATAACCAAGGTTCAAGCACCCTTGCATGGGAGTAGAGCCAAACAGTTATGAGTGAAAGCGGACGAGAGTTTTGCCGACATTGCGAATGTTAGGGCCGTTGTGTTTATTGGTGGCAGTAAGTGTCCTGTCAACGTGGTATCAATGAGTATATTTTGTAGAGAGGCTGAGGAGCAAGAAAAGATGGAAGAAGCGAGTGCAGTAGAAACGTCGGTGTTAATAACCGGCGGCACAAAGGGTATTGGACTGGCGATTGCTAAGCGTCTTGCAGACAGCAGAAAGACACTGTTTCTAGCTTATCACAGTGATGGGCGAGCTGCTTTCAAAGCCAAGACTCAAATCGAAGCTAAAGGTGCTACTGCACACCTAATTTGCGCTGACGTTGGGACGGTGGAAGGCGTCACCCACATCATGGAGGAAATAGGCAGCCTTGCCGGTTCCCTCGATCATATTGTTCATTCGGCGGCGATGATCTACCCGACAACGATGCTGGGCGCGGATCTTACGAAGTTCTCGAAAGCGGTCGAGACGAACGGCCTATCCTTGCTGTATCTCGTCCAAAAAGCAGTGCCGCTTTTGGGCCGAGGCTCCAGTATCGTTTTCGTCTCCAGCTCGGGCGCCCGTGCGGTCATCAGATCCAATTACGGCGCTCTTGGTGCCGCCAAGGCATTGGCGGAGATGCTCATGCTTTATTTGGTGCCTGAGCTTGCGCCGCTTGGTATTCGCATCAACACGATCGCTCCAGGCCTGGTTCATACCACCGCGGTTGCTGCAATGGCTGGCAGTGAAGAAGCAGCTAAAACAGCCGTGGAGAACGCAGCCCGGGCTAACCCTTCTGGTCGGGCAGCCCGAGACAGTGATTACACGGCACTGGTCGAATTTCTTCTAAACGCTGAAGCGGAATTTATTCAAGGACAAATCATTGCTGCGAACGGCGGCGCCTTTTTGGTTCGCTAGATTGAAGAGAGACATCATTGCAAAATGTCAGATCTAAAAATCTCGCCGGCCAGTATTAGCTTCGGCTTTCGACAGCAGGTCATTCCCAAAAAATTGAATCCTATGGCTTCATGTTGGTGCGATGTTTATCAAAACCTTGCTGGTCAGCCTCCATTAAGAGATCCAATTCGAATTGTTAGTGTATGACCGGCCTAGTTGCAAAGAACAGGGTCGGATTTTATTTTTTGCATCCAGACCTTATCTGAAAATCCTCGCATGGCTCGGCTCTGTCTATTCGAATTGCCCTAAAACAGCCCTATTGAAAAGAGCTCTATCGTAGCTTCCGGCTCAGGCGTTCAACCAAGAAAAGTTCGAAACGGGCCGTGTCCACGTCTACGGTGACCTTGACCCGGAGGCCTTTGAGGCTGGAATAGAGCCAGGGGTAATCCGAGGCCAGGAATTTTCCCACGTCGCAATGCAGCTCCACATAGGTACAGAATGTGGCAGCGATCACCAGGGCCAGGGTAGGGGATCCCACATGGGCGCGCTGTCGAGGCCGGGCTGAAGATCCGCCCGGGGCTTGGACGCGGCGGCGATGAAATCGTGGAACGGCGTGCCCGTGCGGGCGATGGCCGCCACATCGGCAAAGCGCAACATGACCCGGGCGCAGACAACCGGATCGGAGGCGAAGGTCGAGATCAGAAAATGGATGGATTTCCATAACGCCAAGCGCCCTCATAGAGCGCCCTTGGCGGACAACCGCCTGCCGTGGCCTATTGGCAACGAAACGAAACAACCAAACTCGATCAGCAGATGCTGAAAGTAGCTTAAGTTACGCTGGAAACTGTCCAACCTTTGGGGAGTAGCTCAATGGAAGTCTACCCCACTGTGTACCCGCCATCGATCACCAGTTCCGCGCCTGTCATCCAGCCAGACTCATCGCTCGCCAAAAACAAACAACCATTGGCGATGTCGATGGGTTGGCCGTAGCGGCCCATCGGGGTCATGGCGAGGCGGGGGATGGAGAGTTCGGGGTCGTTATTGACGTCTTGGGTCATCCCCGTGGTCACCATACCAGGATGGACTGAATTCGCCCGGATGTTCTCCGCTGCATATTGCAACGCCGCCCCTTTGGTCGCGAGTCGGACCGAGCCCTTGGAGGCGTGATAGGCCACGCTATGGACCGAGCCGACGAGACCGTAAATTGACGAGATGTTGATGATCGAGCCGCCACCGGCCTTTCTCATCTCGGGGATCGCCGTTTTCATGCCAAGAAAGATGCCGGTGGAGTTTACGTCCATCACCCGGTTCCAATCCTCGAGGTCCTGATCCTCGATTTTGGGGGCGCCGGTACCGTCGGGTCGACGGCCCGGGACGCCGGCGGAGTTCACCAAGATGTCGAGGCGGCCGTAGGTGTCGACGACCTGTTTGACGACGGCGTTCCACTCGTCCTCAAACCTAGTGTCGAGATGGGCGTAGAAGGCGGCGTCACCAATCTCCTCCGCTATTCCTCGGCCCGCATTGTCGTTGACGTCG